>OZ244943.1:4417500-4717500 GCA_965222305.1 Reichenbachiella sp. | reverse complement strand
AAATGATATTGTCAACGCCAAGTACGATCTCCAAAAAGGTAAGCGTGAGCAAGGCTATTAAAGCTTCTAAAGTAAAGAGGTTTTCCATGTGGTAAAGGGTTGGGTGATTAGCTAGTTACATCCCAGGATTTGCGGAAATTAATTTTTCGAACTGAGTTTCAATCTATCCAAATAAACGATTTCATGCACTCGAATTCGGTAAAAATACTAATGTTTTAGGTAATTCCCCTAGCAGGGTAAGAATTCTCACCAATCCAAAAATGCCCCTAGTGGCCTTTCAAGGATGCTTTTGGGTTTGCGACGGGATTTTTGACTCAACCCAGATACCATAATGCTTAATTACTCTTTTAGGCAAATCCTGTATTTCATTATTGGATTCTAAGGATCACCTTTGAATTATGATTTTATTCATTACTGACATATCAATAAGTTTTTCACAAGATTCTTGATTCAGCTATGGAAGGATATTTTATAAGATCGTCTAAGGTTACTCCCTCGGTTTATTTTAACCCAAGAAAAGAACTACTTGACTTGCGTGGCAGGTCAAACCCGGAGAACCCTACGGTCTTTTATAATTATCTTCTAAAGAACCTTGAGGACTATACAAGCTTGAGTGCCGGTAAAATCACGGTAAATATGGCCTTCGAATATTTCAACACAAGTTCGAGCAAGTGCCTTTACCTGATTTTGGAAAGTCTTGATAAGATCAACCAGCTAGGAAAAAAGGTTATTGTAAACTGGTACCACGAGTCTGAAGATGATGACATGAAGGAAGCAGGGGAGGATTTCGGCTCGTACTTCGATTATGAGTTTAATCTGATCGACGTACCAGTGATCAATGCCTTAGGTGAGAAAAGAAACAATGCAGCAGCATAATTAGATAGAACTAAAAGCAATAGAGATATGAAACCGAAATTTAAAACAGCATTGAACACGGTAGCACAAGTATTCATCGGTACTGTGATGACCTATGGATTTGTGTTCGCGTGCACGGTACTAAGTGTTATGGTTTAAGTTGCCTGCCGAGAAAAGGTCATTGAGGAATTCTACGCTCTGGACTAAAGCGCAATTTTCAACCAGCTGTGAACATTGAGCCCGGAAAAAGAAAAATCTCACAGGTAATTTATTAAGGTGGAGGCCTCTGACTAACGAGTTGGAGGCCTATTTTTTTGTCCATTCCCTACCCTCATATCGCGATTCGTCTATATTTGCGCCATGGCAAAAAATGACGATCAAAACCTCCTAAAAAAGATCATTTCGCACGCTAAAGAATACGGTTTCGTATTCCCATCCAGCGAAATCTACGATGGCCTGAGTGCCACCTATGACTATGGTCAGTACGGTGCCGAGCTCAAAAACAACATCAAAAACTACTGGTGGAAAGCCATGGTGCATATGAATGAAAACATCGTGGGCATCGATGCTGCGATCTTTATGCACCCCACCACATGGAAGGCCTCCGGTCATGTCGATGCCTTCAACGATCCCATGATCGACAACAAAGACTCTAAGAAAAGATATCGTGCCGATGTATTGATCGAGGATCATGTGGCCAAGATTGAAGCCAAGATCCAAAAAGAAGTAGACAAGGCAGCGAAGAGATTTGGTGACTCATTTGATGAGGAGCAATTCCGATCTACCAACCCCAGGGTCCTGCAAAACCAGGAAAAGATCGATAACATCAATGCCCGCTTCAAAGAGAGCATGGGTAACGAAGACTTTGAGGCCATGAAGGCCCTCGTGGACGAGTTGGAAATTGCCGACCCTGTAAGCGGCTCCAAAAACTGGACAGAGATTCGACAGTTCAACCTTATGTTCTCTACCGAACTTGGTTCTCTTGCTGAAGGTGCCAACAAAATCTACCTCCGTCCAGAAACGGCTCAGGGGATATTCATCAACTACCTAAACGTACAGAAGTCCGGTAGAATGAAGCTTCCTTTTGGAATCGCCCAAATAGGAAAGGCCTTTAGAAACGAAATCATCGCACGCCAGTTTATCTTCAGAATGCGGGAATTTGAACAGATGGAAATGCAGTTTTTCATCAAGCCGGGCACCGAACTCGAATGGTACGAAACCTGGAAAGATCGAAGAATCAAATGGCACAAGGCACTTGGATTGGGCGACGAAAACTACCGATTCCATGATCACCTGAACCTGGCACATTACGCGAATGCCGCATGTGACATAGAATATGACTTCCCCATGGGCTTTAAGGAACTGGAAGGAATCCACTCTCGTACAGATTTTGACTTGAAAGCGCACGAAGAGTACAGCGGCAAGAAATTGCAGTTCTTTGATAGTGAGACGCAGGAGTCTTATGTGCCGTATGTGGTGGAAACCTCCATCGGCTTGGATAGAATGTTCCTTGCGGTGCTTTCCAACTCTTACAACGAAGAGCAGTTGGAAGATGGCAGCACGCGTACAGTTCTAAACATCCCTCCTGTACTGGCACCGATCAAGGCAGCAGTGCTTCCTTTGGTCAATAAAGACGGCCTGCCTGAAAAAGCCATGGAGATACTCAACGACCTGAAGTACTCTGTGAATGTGCAGTACGATGCCAAAGATGCCATAGGCCGACGATACAGACGACAAGACGCTATCGGCACCCCTTATTGTGTTACCGTCGATCACCAAACGCTGGAAGACAATACGGTAACCATCCGGGAGCGCGACAGCATGGAGCAGAAGCGGGTGTCCATCGATGAAGTGGTGACTGAAATCGAAGCAGCCGTGGATGTGAAAAAGCTACTCAAAGCCATCTGATTTACAGACCATGAACCAACCTAACTCCTGCGGATCATGGGCTTAGCTTTCATCCTATTGCAAAAAGCGCATGAAACCTCCTCAGGATTCGGGGCTTTTATCTTTTTTCTCATCAGCATGGCGTTCATCGTGGTGCTGGCTATGTCCGGAAAGGTACAGCTCGGCTTTCAAGTCCCGGGATTCCCTACACCACTGCCCCGATCAAGGAAGAAAATCCTGTCCGGTCTCTTCTCATATTATGTAATGCTCAGCGAGCAGGACAAGCGAAAGTTTGAGCACAAGGTGCAGGAGTTTATCATGCGCAAGCAGTTCATCCCAAGAAACATCCCGGCCGTGACCGAAGAAATGAAGGTTCTGGTGGCTGCCTGTGCCGTACAGCTGACCTTTGGGCTGCCGGGGATATTCCTGCGGCATTTCAAACGCATACTGATCTATCCCGACGACTACTACTCGACCATCAACAAACAACACCACCGAGGCGAGGTAAATCCTCGACTCAGGGCCATCGTGCTCTCATGGAAGGGCTTTCTGGAGGGATACGTCCACCCGTCAGATGGGATTAACCTGGGCCTGCACGAGATGACGCATGCGCTCCACCTCGAAAATGTGATCGAAAACGACGAGTACGGTTTCTTCAACCCCGATGTCCTTGGCCGGTGGCGCGAACTGGCAGAACAGGAGCGACACAAAATAGGCAAGGAGCCCAATCATTTCCTCCGAGACTATGCATCGACCAACAGACACGAGTTTTTGGCGGTAGCTGTTGAAAACTTCTTTGAAAAAAGTGCAGAATTCAACGAGCGCCTGCCGCAGTTGTACACCCTTCTCACGTTACTTTTGAAGCAAGACCCATTGAAAAATCAGCATGCACAAGCGTAAACCCCACCCAGCCAGCGTACGAAAGACCCAAACGGCGACCGTCAAGGACGTGGTGGATGCCATGCTCAAGTCCTACAACATCGAGGGTCGGTTTGACCAAACCAAGATCATCTCGGCATGGCCCAGGATCATGGGACAAGCCATCGCCAACCGCACAGAAAGTGTAGAAGTACGCCGTGACGTGATCATCGTCACCCTTAAATCCGCCCCCCTCAAGCAAGAGCTCAACGCCTCCAAAGACAAAGTGATCGAGATGATCAATAAGGAATTTGGCAAGGTAGTGGTGAAGGAGGTTTTGTTTGTTTAAATAAGAGAAGCTTAGCGCTAAGGACTTTTAATTTGAGGTCCGCATGGAAATAATTTCCGCGCTATTGGGGTCGTTAAATTCCGCAAATACTTTCGATGCTTTTTCTTAATAAACAGTTGGCTTGATTATGGTTCTTGGTTGTTCCAACTGAGACCACAAAAATTCGTTCTTTCTCTTTGATATAGAACTGTGAGTTGACAAAGTTCAGACCATTTTGTTGTAGTCCGAATACTGAAACTTTAGCGGTTCGACCTGAAATTAGACAATCATGAAATTCAAGATTCTTTCCATTACTGGTGCTAATATTTAGCATACTGTCAGTTCGCTGTTCAATTTCGTCGTAGAAGCTATTAAAAGATCGTCCGTTCAGGTTGTAGTGCTCAACAGTTATTGAAACCATACTGGAATCTTTGGAAAAGCCCGTGGTGTCAAAAGCCACATACTTGAAATTATCAATTGGTTTCTGTTCTGTAAAATGTTCGGGTATTTGGATCGTAAAAAGTTCAACCGTATCTCGGATTGCTCGGAAGTCAGACTCAATATATGAGCTTTGACAGTTCCGGAAAAAGTCAACCGTTCCGCTGTTGCACTCTGAAAAAACTGCTCCGATAAAAATTAAAAATGTTAGGTTCCGCATATGACTCACAACGCCCTAATATAACACGCCTCATTTTTCGAAACGCATAGTTAGTCACAAAAACAAGCGTATTTCAATACAGAGAAAACCTAACCCGTCAGGGTACTTGTAAAAACTTCTGATAAGACTTCTTATTGACGATTTAGACGCGGAAATAATTTCCGCGCTAGAGGGGAGGGCATCCGTATATAGTATTACGCACCTCTTCTTTCTTCATTCCTATCTATTGAGTAACTATAAGTCAAATGTTGCTGATGTTGCTGTAGGTCTAGGTTGTTAGGGTTCGACCTTAGCCCATCTTGTACTGCTAACAGTGCTTCATTTGTTTTGTTTTGATCTTCAAATATTTCGGCCTTGAGTATGTAGAAGAAAATGTATTTAGAGTCTTCCTCTATTGACTTCTTCAGGTATTCATGCGCTTCTTCGTATTTCCTTTGCTTCCTTAATAACATACCTAGTTTATATTTGGTATAGTTTCGATATTCCCGAATTGCGCTTTCGCTTACCTTGCTCAGAGGCACAGAAAGAGCAGTTGTTAAGTCCGTATAAGATTCATCCTGTAAATTCAGTTCAAAGTTTGATAACCCTCGGTAGTAATACCCAAAGAAGTCCTTTGGATCTTCCTTTAGAACTTCACTGCAGACAGCTATACATTCATGCCATTGCTTGTTATTGAAAAGATTCGTAATTCTATTTGTTTGCCAAAATCCACCTATGGCTCTTTTAATTGCAGGAAAAATTTTACTGAGCGTCATTGGTATAACAGTGGGTAGCATTTCTTAAGCGGGTGTCCACTTACATCTTTTGGGCTAATCAAATCTAAAGGATTCACTACGCTTTTGAAAGCCGTGTTCAGAACAGAATGATAAACCCTGTCAGGGTTCTTGTACTTCCGTATAGAACCCTGACAGGGCTGAGGCTAGGCTACTACCACTCCAGCATCACCACGGAGTGCGCGGGGATCTCGATTTGCAGTACGCCTTTTTTATTTTTGATGCCTTTGAACTCCTCGATGGTGATCTTTTCCGGATCGTCAAAATCGTTGTAGTCCTGGGCATTGGCTGAGTCGATCAACTGGCCGACCACCTTTTTGGCGGTTATGCCGTTGATCGTCACGGTGTAGGCCTTGGTATAGTCTACGTTCGTTACCGACAAGTGCTTTTTGCCATCTGCAGCCACAGAGGCCGATGCAGTAATGGCCGGCATGGAATCCTCGCCAAGCGCATAGTCCACATTTTCCACGGTCGTCTTGAGCAGCTGGGCATCCTGGTGCACCTTATACATATTCATCACATGGTAGGTAGGCGTCAGGATCATTTTGGTGCCATCGGTGAGCACTACGGCCTGGAGGACGTTCACCGCCTGCGCGATGTTGGCCATTTTGACCCGGTCGGCGTGGTTGTTGAAGATATTCAGGGTAGCCCCGGCGATCATGGCATCCCTCATTGTGCTTTGCTGGTAGAGCACGCCGTTTTGAAACTCCTCCTCGGTATCGTACCAGCCGCCCCACTCGTCTACATAGAGATCGACCTTTTTCTCAGGGTCGTACTTATCCATGATCTCCACATGTTTATTGATCAGCTCTTCCATTTCCAGGGCCTTGCTCATCACGATGAAGTACTGCTGCTCATCGTAGTTGACCGACGGGCCTTTACTACCGTACTCACCCCATCGGATCACCGAGTAGTGGTGCAGGGCCACGGCCTCCATCAGGTGGGCGGGCACGTTTTTCATCAGCGTCTCGGTCCAGTTGTAATCCGAGCTTGACGCTCCGGATGCGATACGCTGGATCTTGAGATCCCCTGACCATCCGGGCAGGAAGGTCGCATACTGCCGGTAGATATTGGCGTAGAAATCAGCGGTCATGTTACCACCACAGCCCCAGGTCTCGTTGCCCACGCCCCAGTATTTCACCTTCCAGGGCTCCTCACGGCCGTTTTCCCTTCTCAGGTCTGCCATAGGGCTCACCCCGTCGTGGTTGGTGTACTGCACCCAATCGATCAGCTCCTGCACGGTACCACTACCCACGTTGCCCGACAGGTAAGGCTCCGTATCCAGCAGTTCGCACATATTCAGGAAGTCGTGCGTCCCAAAACTGTTGTCTTCTGTAGTACCGCCCCACCAGCGGTTGACGATGGTCGGTCGTTGGTCCTTGGGGCCTATGCCGTCCTTCCAGTGATAGGTATCGGCAAAGCAGCCGCCCGGCCAGCGCAGGTTGGGGATCTGCAGCTCCTTGAGGGCAGCCACGATATCATTTCTTACCCCTTCAGTATTGGGGATCTCGGTGTTGTCCTCCCCTACATAGAACCCGTCGTAAATACAGCGGCCCAGATGCTCAGAAAAGTGTCCGTAAATATGCTTGCTGATCGTAATGTCCGTATCTGCCGGATCGATCGTGATAGTCGCGCTGTTTTGTGCATAGCCCGACACGGCCATCAGTGTGGCCAGAATCCATAGTGTATAGTTTAGTCGTATCATCGTTAGTGTATTTTTTACACTTTAAAAATAACCAAAGACTTGATTAGATTTATGGCTATGACCAAATGATACATCCATTGGCAACAGGATATTCAGGTACTCCCCTCGCTAAGAAACTCGGCATCAAACCCGACATGCGCATTATGATCGTCAACAAACCCGATGAGTACGACACGTTCTTCGAGGACTGGCCGGATGGGGTGGACATCTTAGCACAAGGCACGAAAGAAATTGACCTTATTCACTTTTTCACCAAAAGTGCGGAGGAGCTGACCCAAACCCTACTGATACTCCGGTCTCAAATCAAGCAAAATGGAATGATCTGGGTGAGCTGGCCCAAAAAAGCCTCCAAGGTACCTACCGACGTGACCGAGGATGTCATCAGAGACTTTGCCCTGGCGAACAAACTCGTAGACGTCAAGGTCTGTGCGGTGAGTGAGGTTTGGTCGGGGCTCAAGCTCGTAATACCTGTAAAGGACAGAAAATAAGACGAGTGTAACATTAGTTACCAAACCGTATTTCGCTCTTCTCTACTTTTACTTTCGTGAATGAATAAGTTCATTAAAATCTTGCTGGTCTGCCTGACATGCTTATCACTAGTCACAGGTCTGGTACTACTGGCGCATTTATTAACCAACTAAAAGAGTCATGAAAAAAAACATGGGAACAATAGACCGGGTAATCAGGGTTTTGGTGGCAATTACCCTCGCTGTACTTTATTATTTAGGAGTGATAGGTGGAGTGATAGGAATAGTAGCGATAGTTTTAGCAGCGGTATTTGCCTTGACGAGTTTGGTAGGATTTTGCCCGCTCTATGCTCCATTCGGGTTGAGCACGTGCTCCACAAAAAATACTTAACGGATAGTGGCAACACTAATCCATTAGTGATTCGAGGATTGGTTATTTAAGGCTGGGAGGAGTCCCGGCCTTTTTTTTGCCTTTCTCAAAAGTCGCTATTGATCGGTCACTCTGAGGAATCGAAGAGTCTCGTGTTTGTTAAAGTGATTAAACCAGCCATAAGATTCTTCCCTTACAGGTCAGAATGACGACTTTTGAGAAAGGCCTATAAATTCAAGAACACTTAGGGCACAACCCGCTCAATGTAAAGTTGGCTTCCTCGACCTGGTAGCCATGAGGCAAATTGAGCCTTGGCTCGACCTCCTCCAGACAAGTAACACTGCCACACTCCGAGCAGCTAAAATGGACATGATTGTGATGGTGATGCTCCTCCTCACACTGATGACACGCGGCAAACCGCATCACACCGTCCACATCCACCACCTTATGCACATGACCCTCATCCAGCAGACGATCCAGCACCCGGTACACTGTCACCCGATCACACAGGCCGTCCAACTTCGCCAAAATCTCCTTTTGACTCAGGGCCCCTTCGGAGTTTTGGAGTGTCTCCAATATGGCCGTTTTGCTGGCGGTGTTTCTTACGGACTTCATTATAAAATTTAATGCAACAGTGTTGCAATTTAGATTTATCTCCGCACCTTTGCAAGGTCTTAATCGTCAGATGCGAAAGTCACAATCATTTTTAGGTCAACTCAACACAGGTGCACTGCTGAGCTCACTGGTGCTATCGGCTATTTTCCTGTTGCCCAGAGGACTTTTTGACCTACATCTACTCCACGAAGAAGAGCACCACCATGAGACCGCTTGTGAGGAAAGCACTCCCACCGAATGTCATCTGACTGTTTTCCATGAGGAATACGCAGAAAGCTGCGGACACGGACTTCACATCACGGAAGTAGCACAAGAGTGTAAGCTTTGTGACCTTGCCCGACTGCTTACCTCTGAAACTACCCTTTTGACTCATGCTGAGTCACTTCATATTTTTAATGGCTCTTACCCATTAGAGGTAGATAAGAGCATCCTTAAAACCCAAAATTATTCCCTACACCTCAAAAGAGGCCCCCCTATGATTTGATGTTCCCCAGGTTTTAAAATCATTTTTGGCTACAGCCAATTCAAACATCAAATCACAATCAAATGAAATTGTATACTAATATCCTGTGGGCTATGGTGCTCACAATTCCCTTTTTGTCATCCTGTGATGATGAAGATCCAGTCATTCCCAACGAAGAAGAACTGATCACAACCGTCATCTATACCCTTGTACCACAAGGAGGTGGTGAAACGGTCATTTTGAATTCCACGGACCTCGATGGCATAGGACCCGGCGAACCTATCACCGATGTGGAGCCGCTCCAGGCCAATACGGTCTATATTGGCACGATACAGCTACTCAATGAGTCAGAATCCCCTGCTGAGGACATCACCGAAGAAGTCGAAGAGGAAGCAGACGAACATCAGCTTTTCTTCACCTTTGCTTCGGTATCCTCGAATAGTGAAATTGTCTCCATAGACTATGCAGATCAGGATAGCAATGGCCATCCTGTTGGGCTTACGACCACTTTCACGACGACCGATGCCACCTCTGGAAGTTTGTTCATTACCCTCCGTCATGAGCCTAAGAAACCCAACGACGGAACTACGGCTGACGCAGGCGGGGAGACGGACATTCAGGTGACATTCAACATAGAGATCGTCGAGTAGTTTTTTGAAAAGAGTCGGTTCCATATTAGTACTCATTCTCTCCATATCTCTGGATCTGGTGGGACAGGAATGTTCGCTAAAGTTTTCAGGAACAATTAGCGATAAAGGAACCGGCGTACCTATGAGCTATGCGGCATTGAAACTAATAGAATCCGGCCAGACTACTGTCGCGGATTCTATTGGTTTTTTCGAAATTCAGGACGTTTGCCCGGGAGAGTATCACGTGCTTATCAGCCATGTGGGATTCGAAATGGAGCGGTTCTTTGTATCGATACAATCTGACACGCATCAGACCTTCACCCTCCACCATCATGAGGAGTTCCTCAATGAAGTGGTCATCCACGGGGAAAAGACTGCAAAGACCACTGAGGTCAGCCATTCGCTTGATTATGACCATATCAAAGAGGCTGGCAACAAAAACCTGGCCGACCTGGTGGGAGGTATTGCAGGAGTGAGCACCATAAAGAATGGCTCCGGCATATCCAAGCCCATCATTCACGGGCTCTATGGAAACCGAGTGGTCGTCCTCAACAACGGGGTGGTTCAGTCCGGACAGCAATGGGGTGTAGACCATGCCCCTGAGATAGATCCTTTTGTAGCGGATCACATTTCTGTGGTGAAGGGAGTAGCTGGCTTACAACTGATTGGAGGCTCCCTGGGTGGGGCTTTGCTGATCGAGCCTGGAACCATCACCAAGGATCCTCACATCCACGGAAGTGCCAATTACATCTTTCAAACCAATGGATTGGGACATACCCTAAACGCCCAAATCGAAAAGTCCGGGTCACTCGCAGAATGGAGATTAACCGGAACTGTCAAAAAATTTGGCGACAGCCACGCACCCGACTACTTCCTGACCAACACAGGAAAAACCGAACAAAACATAGCACTGCAAATAGAAAAAGCCTTATCGGAAAATTGGAGGCTCAATGGATACTACAGCTTTTTCAACACGGAGATAGGCATCCTAAAAGCGTCACATGTGGGGGATAGTATAGCATTACAAGAAGCGTTGGAAAGAGAAGTTCCTCAATCCATTTCTGACCATTTTTCCTACAACATCAATCCTCCCAGGCAAGAGGTGGATCATCATCTGTTCAAACTTGAATCGCGGCACTCCCTGGACAAAAATCAAATGCTGAGCTTTTCTTATGCAGGGCAGCTCAATTTGAGAGATGAATTTGACCCCAGGCGGGGGGGCAGATCAGATCGGCCCATGCTCAGCATGTCCCTCTGGTCCAACTATTTTGACGCCAAGTATGTTCACGACTATCAAAACGACCTGGAGCTCTCCATAGGCCTTCAAAACCAGTACTCAAGGAACCGAAACGATAATGCATTAACCGGCGCTAATCCCTTGATCCCTGATTACAATGCCAACAACCTTGGTGGTTTCATGACTGTCAAAAAACACGCTGATACATGGGACTACGAATTGGGAGGAAGGTTTGACCTTAAATACTTACATGTAAAAAACATCACCGATGAGGAAACCATCGAGCACTTATATCATAACTTCTTCAATTACTCTTTGGCGGGTGGTGTTTCAAGAAAACTGGGAGAACAGATCACCGCGAATTTCAACCTTGGTTTTGCGCAGCGGGCTCCGGAGGTAAACGAACTTTACAGTGACGGACTTCACCAGGGGGTAGCCAGCATCGAGCGTGGAGATCCCAATTTGAATATTGAACGATCCCTCAAAGCCATATTATCAGCCAATTTTCATTTAATTAAGGGATTGTTTTTTGAGGCGATTGGGTACGTGCAGAACTTCGACAACTATATATTCCTTCGTCCTGATGGAACAGAAATCTCAAATCGAGGAACATTCTTCAGTTTCAGCTATGATCAAACCGACGCCAGAATCTTGGGAGCAGATTTTATGCTGAATTACGAACCTGTAGAAACGATAAAACTTAATGTAGCCTATGCACTCATCAAGGGAGACGACCTCACCAACGACCTACCCCTGGTGTACATGCCACCCAACAATCTGACCACCGAATTGACTACTTCGTTCAGGAGTATGGGTTTTCTGAAGAACAATTCCTTATCCTTCACAGGCTCCTACACTGCCAGGCAAAAAAACTATGAGGAAGGCCAAGACTTTCTCCCTCCCCCGGCAGATTACTTTCTCCTTGGCCTCAGATACAATACCCAGGTAGACTTCAAAAAATCCAACCTGAAAATCAGCGTTTCCGCAGAGAACCTTCTCAACCAATCCTATCGGGATTATCTCAACAGGCTCCGGTACTTCGCCGATGAAACCGGCCGAAATTTTACTGTTTCGTTGAATTACGAGTTTTAGTCGCTACTCATTCTTTAGTGATTCTGTGGGATTGACCACTGCCGCCTTGATCGACTGAAAGCTCACCGTCACCCAGCCTATCAGCAGGGCCAATACACCCGACAGGATCAAAGTCAGCGGGTTGACATCAATGCGATAGGCAAAATCGTCGAGCCAGGTATCCATCCACAGGTAGCTCACCGGCAACCCAACTACCAGGGCGATCCCAATCAAAATCGTAAAGCTCCTTGACAGAAGAAGCACAATCGACCAGACAGAGCCTCCCAGCACTTTGCGCACCCCGATCTCCTTTCGCTTCAGACTGGCCATATAGGCAGAAAGGCTAAACAACCCGATACAGGCGATCACAATAGCCAAAGTGGTGAATATGAAAAATATGCTACCTGATCGGCGTTCATTGTCGTAGTGTTGGTCCAGGTAATCATCAATGAAATAATGCTTGAATGGACTGTTGGGTACAAATTCGGTCCACTTTTCTTCCACTTCGCTGATCACTTTCTCGTAGTTATCTGTATTGAGCTTGATGGCCAGGTACTGTACAAAGGAATTTGGATTGGTCGGGGCATGAAACAAAATCACCTGCGGCTCAATCCGCCGATGTAAGGTGTGAAAGTGATAGTCCTTGACCACTCCTACAATATTGTACTCTACGTCATTCGGGTTGCCGGCTATCCTGCCGTATAGCTTTTTCCCGACAGGGTCTGTATAACCAAAATTCTCTACAGCTGATTGATTGATGATGATGGACAGCGAGTCGTTGTATCGCTCGTCAAACAACCGGCCCTCCACCAGCTCCACGTCCATGGTCTGAAGGGCGCTCACATCGGCGTTCATCATCCTGCCTACATAGCTTTCCTTGGAGCTGTTGGACTTTTTGGCCAAAAAGCCCGGGTACAAAGTGCCCGGAATCGCCGACATAAACCCGGCCTTTTCGATGTTGTTGTTTTTGGTCAGCTCATAGGTAAAGGTGTTCGTCCGCTGCGCCAGCTGGCCGGCATTGTCCACGATGAGCATCGACTCGGTATCAAACCCCATGTCCTTGGTGAGCAGGTAGTCCATTTGGCTTTGGATTACGAGGGTGCTGGATATCAGTATGATCGAAATGGTAAACTGAAATACCACCAGCCCATTTCTCAGGTTCAGTCCCGAGCCGCCAATGGCCAACCTCCCTTTCAGGACGTTCACCGGCTTAAAGGAGCTAAGCACGAATGCAGGATACAATCCCGCCATGATCCCGATGATCACAGTACTCCCCACTATCAGCAGGATCGTCTGTGTCCCGTACAGCATATCGAGTGTTAAAGGCACATTCGCTGCATATCCGAAATACGGCATGACCAGGTACACCACTGCACCCGCTACAGCCAGGCTGAGGAAGGACACGAGTATCGACTCAGTGAGAAATTGCCCCACCAATTGGCTCTTGACCGAGCCAAGCACCTTTCGGATTCCTACCTCTTTGGCACGCTCGGTAGACCGGGCTGTGGACAGATTCATAAAATTGATGCAGGCCAGGATCAGAATGAAAACAGCTATCGCGATAAAAATCAGAACCTGCTGATAGCTGCCGTTGGTTTTAACTTCTGCCTGCAAATCCGAATGCAAGTGGATGTCCTGCATGGGCTGCACGAAGTAGTTGTAGCCATTGCCCGCTGCAATGTATTCGTCGTACGACATACCGATGGTGTTTTGAATCTGCCCTTCGGCGTATTTCTTGACCATTGCGGGGAGCTTGGACTCAAAGATCTGCGGATCGAAGCTTTCATTCACCTTGATGTAGGTGAGCACTGAGAATGTGGTATAGGACTCCTGCTGCAAAAACGGCACGCTCAGCATCGGAACGACAATCTCAAAATTGATGTGTGAGTTTTGAGGGTAATCCTTAAAAACCCCTGTGACCTGTAGATCTCCGATGAATGGGTTGCGAATGACTTTACCCAAAGCATCCGTTGTACCGAAGTATTTCAGGGCTTTAGTTTCATTGAGGATGACAGAGTTTCTACCCTTGAGGGCTGATTCCGGATTGCCATTGATAAACTCGAAAGTGAAGAGATCGAAAAGTGTGGAGTCCGCACTCATCATGTTGTCTTCGGTGTAGAACTCGTTTTCATGCTCCAACACTATTGAACCAAACGGAGGCCCTACCCTCGTCATGGCCGTCACCTCCGGAAATTCCTCCACATACAGCGGCCCGAAAGACTGTGGAGTAATGGCATAATTCACCTGTCTGTCAGGATAAATCCGCTCCAGCGATACGCGATAGATCTGGTCACCCTCCTTTTGAAAAAGGTCATATGAGGTCTCGTAATTCACATAGAGCAGGATCAGAATGCAACAGGCCAGGCCTGTCGCCAGTCCGGCGATGTTGATGAAGGTATAGCCGAGTTTTCGTCTCAGGTTTCTGACCGAAACGATGAAGTAGTTTTTGAGTATTGACATGTTCGTTGAGTTTTGAGTTTTAATTTTTTTCCATGCAAAGGGCCTGAAAAACAGGATCACATTCCACCAGTATCGCATCCTTGCCAGGCCTGCGCCCCTGGAACCAACATCCTTTTGAAAGGATTCGTACAGATCCCCTTCGATCTCGTCCACCAGGTCAGTGGAGCAAAACCAGCGCAGCAGCCGAACGGCCAGTGAAGGTGGGGATTGGTTCATAGATATCAGGGGAGTGAAAAGGTTCGGTTCCACACGACCTCCGGAATCTGATCCCAAAGCTGATCTCTCAGTTCTCTTGAGGCCTTGAGTGCCTCCTTGCCCATGTTGGTGATTTTGAAAATCCTCTTGCGCTTACCCCCGCGTTCAGGGCTGGCTGCGCCAAATTCGGACTCCAGGAAACCTTTGTCCTGCAGGCGATTGAGTACTGCATGCACTGCGCTCAGTGTGGCTTTCCTTTTGGCTTGTTTTGAAATCTCCTCCTGTACGCTTAGCCCATAGGCATCCTTATCCAGCACACCAACCGTAAGCAGTACCAATTCCTCAAATTCACCAAGGTATGATCCCTTCATATTATTTCCATGTTTGTAGAATTAATACGAATATATGAAATAAGAGTTGTTTAATCCGAATTACCGGCTCTGTTTGATGAATTGCTGTATGAAACCCACACACTCCTCCACCTGAAAGTCTATGAGCATATGCCCCGCCTCGGGAATCAATTCGAAGTTTGACTGACCTCCTGATGAGAGAATGAGGTCATGTATGTTTCGGGCACATTTTGAGGGTACGAGCTTGTCTTTGCTTCCATGGATAAAGAGCGCCGGACATTGGATTTTCTCGGCACCTTCTTTGAGCTTTTTGTGGGGATTTCCATAAGACACCTTGACCATCGTTTCGGAGATCTGCGGCCGGATGGATAGCAGCTGCATTTGGTATTCGATCATGCCTTCGTTGATAGGCTGCGGGGCGTAGATCCTTTTGGCAGCAAAGATCAGAGCCTTGCGCATCATATTCTGAAACAACGGATGAGCAAATAATATGGTGATCTTTCTTAACCAAAATCCGATTCCCGGAAACCGAAGAAATTTGTAGCTCAACTGCCGGGGTGATCCCAGGCTCGCCAGCAATACCAGTCCCTTTACTTTTTCAGGAAAGGCAACCGCTACTGTTTGAGCGACAGCTCCACCGTGGCTATGCCCGACAACATATACTTCTCCGCCCCACCCCAAATGATCGATCAGAGCAGATACGTCCTGAGCGTAGGCATCAAGCCCTACAGACTCAGGGGTCACATGCCCTACCGCACTCATCCCAAACCCGGGCAGATCCAGCGCCACGCACTCGGCGAACTCCGACAGCTCTGTAAGCATATCTTCCATCCCTACCAGCGAGTTGGGGTTGCCATGGATCAACAGGACTTTGGGTGACGAAGGAGGCAACTCACTTTTGGATCTGAGGAGATGCACCACTCGACCGGTGCTCAATTCTACTTCCTGGGTATGTCTATAGAGGGGATGCATTGTTTAATTAATTAAAGATGTAATAATTCTCGCACAATTCAATATTTACGCTCAAATCCAGCGTCACAAAGGATGTTATCCCAGATAATTATGATGAATGAAATGTCTTTCCAAATGGGTTGACCAATGAATTTTTACCTAGACCAATTCCAAATAATACACTGAGAGTCAATTCATTAATCCACTCTTTCTAAATGGTTATGGATTTTGATAGTTTTATATATGACATATGTCATATTTAGGTATGTGATTTCACATCATTTTTGACCAATAACCTTACTCGAAGTGCCCATAAAAAGTTACATACTCATTCCGAAAGACAATCGTCTGCCGGAACTCATCGAAGAACTCTCTCATATAGAGCAATGTGAGATCGAGAAAGCAAAAAACAAAGATGTCTTAATCGCTGTGACTGATACGGCCACCGAGGAAGAAGACAAAAAAACATTAAATCAAATCGAAGCGTGTCAGGAGCTGGCCCATATCACCATGGTCTCCGGATTTGACGAAAAAGTAATACAATGATGTACACCAAAAATATAGACCGAAGATCATTCATCAAGAAGGCCGCCAAAATCTCAGCCATGGTCGCGGCAGCCGCCATGTTTCCTGGCATTGTGTTCGCCGAAGATCAAAAACTACCAAAAGGAGTAGACGAAGAAGGCCTCGCCTGGAAAAAAACACCTTGTCGATTCTGTGGAGTAGGATGTGGCCTGAAGGTCGCCGTGAAGGACGGCAAAGCAGTAGCCGTAAAAGGCGACCCCAAGAGCCCGGTCAATAAAGGGCTTTGCTGTGTCAAGGGTTATCACTCCGTATTGGCACTCTATGGTGCCGACCGCCTGACCAAGGCTCAGGTGAGAAAAAATGGTAAAATGGTCGAAGTACCGATTCAGGAAGCTCTGGATTTGGTAGCTTCTAAAATGAAAGAGACCATCGAAAAAGACGGCAAGGACGCTGTGTCTATCTATGGATCAGGCCAATGGACGATTCCTGATGGTTATGTCGCCTCAAAGCTCTTCAAAGGAGCCATCGGCACCAACAACGTAGAGGCCAATGCACGATTGTGTATGGCCAGTGCCGTAACCGGATTCCTGACTTCCTTCGGTATGGACGAACCTATGGGATGCTACGAAGACATTGACCATGCGGATGTGTTTGTCCTTTGGGGCAACAACATGGCGGAGATGCACCCGGTGCTTTTCTCTCGTCTACTGGACAACCGACTGAAACGCCCGGTCAAAATTATAGATTTCGCGACTCGAAATACACGTACCTCTGCTGCAGCGGATAAGTCCATACTTTTTGCTCCTCAGACTGACTTGGCAGTCGCCAACGCCATCTGCTACGAAATCGTGAAAAACGGATGGGTGAACCAGAGCTTTGTAGAAAAGCACTGTACCTTCAAGGAAGGCAAAACCAACATCGGCTATGGGCTAGAAGAAAAGTTTAAGTTCAAGGATGAGGCCAAAGGAATAGACTTTGCGGCCTACGAAAAATTCCTTGAAGACTATGCCCCCGAGAAAGTCGCCAAGTACAGTGGTGTTTCCGTCAAGGACATCAAATACATGGCGTCACTCTATGGCGACCCCAATACCAAGGTGATGTCGCTCTGGTGCATGGGCATGAACCAACACACCAGAGGTACATGGATCAACAACTTGATCTATAATATCCACCTGCTAACAGGAAAAATCTCTACACCGGGTAACAGCCCATTCTCATTGACAGGACAGCCTAGCGCATGCGGTACAGTGAGGGAAGTGGGCACTCTAACCCATAAGCTTCCCTATGGCGTGGTAATGAACGAAAAACACCGCCAAAAAGCGGCTGATATTTGGAAAGTACCGGTTGAAAACATTTCACCCAAACCCAGTAATCACACTGTAGATATGTTCCGATCATTGGATCGGGGCGACATCAAGTTCATGTGGATACAGGTGACCAACCCTATGGTGACCATGCCCAAACTCAACCGCTATCGTGCAGGTTGTGAAAAGGACGGTCGTTTCATCGTAGTATCCGATGTGTACCCGACCCCTACCACCGATGTAGCGGATGTAATCTTGCCTTCTGCCATGTGGATCGAGCGAGAAGGAATGTACGGCAACTCCGAGCGACGTACGCAACATTTCGATCAGTTGATCAACCCTCCCGGTGATGCAATGAGTGATACGTGGCAGCTCATAGAAGTGGCAAGACGAATGGGCTATGAAAAACTCTTTCCCTGGAGTGAAGAAACGCATATTGAAGAAATTTGGAATGAATACACCAAATTTCATGAGGGGAATAAACACGGAATGGCTCCTTATGAAGTATTAAAGGAAAACCCCGGAATGCAGTGGCCCTATGTCGATGGTAAGAGTACGCAATGGCGCTTCCATGGCAAGTATGACCCTGCCTGTAAAGGCGATACATGGGATTTCTATGGGAAACCTGATGGTAAAGCCTGGATCTGGAGCCGACCCTACGAAGCACCACCGGAAGTACCGGATGCAGAATATCCTTTCTGGCTCAATACCGGTCGCGTAGTAGAGCACTGGCATACAGGCTCCATGACAAGAAGGGTACCCATACTGCACCAGGCAATGCCTGAAAGCTATGTGGAGTTAAATCCTGATGATGCCAAAACCATGGGCATTAAGAACAAGGAAAAAGTGAAGCTATCTACTCGTAGAGGAGAGATTGTAATGAAGGCGTCCATCAACGAGCGCGGGGTGCCACCAAAAGGCCAGGTGTTCGTGCCGTTCTTTGATGAGTCGTACCTGATCAACGAGTTGACACTAGATGCCTACTGCCCTATCTCCAAGCAGCCAGATTATAAAAAATGTGCGGTAAAAGTCGAAAAAGCATAAGATGGTCACCAAGCAAAATAAATTCCTGCTGTTCTTCATCGTACTGCTGATGGTCGCTGCCATTTTCATTATCCAGATCAGCATATCGTCAGATCAGGATGAAGCGCACATCACCACCACACTGGAGGGATCAGCACTGGAAACGGAAGAGGCGGTTTTCGAACGATCGGCCAAGGCACTGGACTATGTGGAAATGAGATCGGTCGAAAGCCAAAAGTCCATAGAGGAATACTACAAAAACCGGGCATTCGACGGAGGGCCTCCGGTCATTCCCCATGAGATTCTTGGTAAGGACGAAATTGGAGGTAAAAGCTGCCTGCAGTGCCATCAAAACGGAGGATATGTAGATCGCTTCAAGGCTTATGCTCCTGTGACCCCTCACCCCGACTTTGTCAACTGCCGTCAGTGTCACGTACCTGCTCAGACCAAATCTCTTTTTGTGAAATCCAACTTCAAAAAGGTCAAGGTCTCTGATGATCACTACCAAGCACTTCCCGGGAGTCCGCCTGCTATTCCGCATTCGCTACAACTAAGGGACAACTGCCTGGCTTGTCATGCCGGCCCCTCGGCTCCCAAAGAAATTCGCGTAAGCCACCCCGAGCGGGTCAACTGCCGCCAGTGCCATGCCGCACCACAGTCAGAAGACATACAATGGGTGAGAAATTCTAACAATACCATTCCATGAATCTACGCAAGATCCATATCGCAGCGAGCCTGATCGGGGCCTTCATTTTGCATGAAAGCTGCACCCATCATGAAAAAAGCCGGGTACAGGAAATAAAGGAT
This sequence comes from Reichenbachiella sp., assembly GCA_965222305.1. Lineage (GTDB taxonomy): Bacteria > Bacteroidota > Bacteroidia > Cytophagales > Cyclobacteriaceae > Reichenbachiella. The sequence continues at coordinate 4,697,969 of OZ244943.1, read as the reverse complement.
TACACCGAGCCGGTGACCTATCAAATGAGCTCCGAAGAGCTACAGATGAAAGAAGGCCTTCAAACCGTGCTGACAGAAATCAGCGAGCTGGACTCACAGTTTTATATCGCCAAGCGGGCACATGAGATCACCAATCTCCCCTGTAGCAACTGCCACAGCAAGGATATTTCAAAACTGAAAAGCAAAGGGACGAAAAAAGCCCACTGGGACATAGAGCTGATCCATGCGGATGACGGCATCATGAACTGTGCCTCATGCCACGACATGAACAAACCGGATGCCCTTACGTCATTGCGCGGCAGCGAGGTAAGCTTTGACCACTCCTACAAGCTCTGCGCCCAGTGTCACTCCACCCAGTACAAGGACTGGCAGGGCGGTGCCCATGGAAAAAGTTTGCTTGGCTGGGTGCCACCGCGTGTATCCCAAACCTGTACAGGCTGTCACAATCCACACAAGCCGGCATTTGAGCAAAGGTGGCCTTCTCGGCTAAACACGGTGAGAATAGAGCAAAAGAAAAAGTAATTACCCATGAAAGAAGAAAAACATAGCGGATGCGGAGGCAATTGTTCGTGTAGCCACGGCGAGGAGCAAGCGAAAGCCGAAACCATGAAGCAGGGCTTCAACCAGATAGCCAATGCCCCGTCCAGCCGCCGAAACATGCTCAAGACCCTGACCGCCGGGTTGCTCACCGGTGCCGGAATGATGAACACCGGATGCAGCGTCACCGCATCAGACAAAGAAAAAGAGCTCAACAGCCTGCACTGGGACGAGTTCTTCAAAAAGAACTACCGGGTGATGACCGACAAGGAAAAGAAAGCCACGGTCAGTCGCCTGGAAAAACTCTACGAAAAGAATAACGGCAAAAAAATCAACGTGTCCGACAAGGACGCCAATGAAGATGTGCTGTTTGGCTATGCCTTCAACATCTCCAAGTGCCAGGGCTATATGGACTGTGTAAACGCCTGCGTGGAAGAAAACAACCAGGACCGCAACAGCCAGATGCAGTACATCCGCATCCACGAGCATAAAAACGGCCAGGTTAATTTTGAGTTTGCCGATGACGACTACTACCATGAGGTACCGGCGGCAGGTCATTTCTACATGGGTACCCAATGCTTCCACTGTGAAAACCCGCCATGTATCGAGGTGTGCCCTGTAGGAGCCACCTGGAAAGAAAAAGACGGGATCGTGGTGATCGACTATGACTGGTGCATTGGCTGTCGCTACTGTATGGCCGCATGCCCCTACGATGGGCGACGATTCAACTGGGCAACCCCGGAGGTACCCGAAGAAGAAGTCAACAAAGAACAGCACTACCTGGGCAACCGCCTAAGAAAGAAAGGCGTGATGGAAAAATGTACCTTCTGCATCCAGCGCTCGCGAAATGGCAAGAACCCCGCCTGCGTGGAGGCTTGTCCGACAGGTGCCAGGATATTCGGAAACCTGCTTGATCCTAACAGTGAAATTCGTTGGGTATTGGAAAACAAGAAGGTATTTAGGCTAAAAGAAGACCTGGGCACGGAGCCTAAGTTTTGGTACTTTATGGATTGATCGCATGACACAGATAAAAATATTCGGATCACTCGTCAAAGACTCTATCAACAATGCCCTGGTAGGCTCTCGCTCCTACCATATATGGATGGGCATCCTGACATTTATGATGCTGTTCGGGGCGTATGCCTACTATGTGCAAATCGACGAAGGCCTGATCGTGACCGGAATGAGCGACAATGTGAGTTGGGGTCTGTACATCTCCAACTTCACCTTTTTGGTGGGGGTGGCCGCAGCAGCTGTTATGCTCGTTATGCCCACCTATGTATTGAGAGATGTTGATTTTTCGAGAGCCGTACTGATCGGTGAAGGGCTAGCCGTGGCGGCTCTGATCATGTGCCTGGCCTTCGTGACGGTTGATCTGGGTGGACCGGCCAGGGCTTGGCATTTAATCCCGTTTGTGGGGTATTTCAACTGGCCCAATTCCATGCTCTCATGGGATGTGATCGTGCTAAATGTGTACCTCTTTATCAACATCACCGTACCGTTGTACATCCTGATATCGAAATACCAGGACAAAACACCCAGTAAGAAATTCTACCTACCCGGCGTGATGATCTCCGTCTTTTGGGCAGTAGCAATCCATATGGTGACGGCCTTTTTGTATGCAGGACTTCCCGCTCGTCCGTTTTGGAACAATGCACTACTCGGACCAAGGTTCCTGGCTTCTGCCTTTGCGGCTGGACCGGCTTTGATCATAATCATCCTGACAATGATCAACAAATTCACGGATTACAAAACCACCGACAAAACCATTGGCAAATTGGCGATGGTGGTGACAGTAGCAGCCCAAGTCAACTTGATCATGCTGATTTCTGAGCTGTTCAAAGAATTTTATGCCCCTACTCATCATAGCATCAGTGCCATCTACTTGTTCTTTGGCCTTGACGGAAAGACGGCCCTTGTTCCCTGGATCTATACCTCGATAGGGCTTAATCTGATTGCCACAACGATTTTGACTCTTCACCTCCTGCTCAAAAACCAGAAGTGGTTGCTCCTTGCCTGTGTGTTCCTGTTTATCTCGATCTGGATCGAGAAAGGCATGGGATTGATCATACCCGGTTTCATCCCCGGTCAGTGGGGGGACATCGTGGAGTACACACCCTCCTGGGTGGAAATCTCCGTCACCCTCGGCATCTGGGCTATGGGTGCCTTTATCTTTACCATGCTCGCCAAGACGGCCATAGAGATTGAGAAGGGGCGGTTACGGTTGAAGCGTTGAGTGGTATTCTGTTTGTCTAGAGTTTATTTTGTCTTAATTTGATGGGTTGATAGTAGACATAAAAGTGCTGTTATCATTCTTTACATATTGCCTATGCGAATAGTGTTAACTCTCGTCGGAACTCTAACATTTTGGGCTAGCCTGAATGCCCAAGTCTTAAATGCCTCATTTGAAACTCGTGAGCAACTTCCTTACATTGAAAGCTACTCTAGTGCAAACAATGATACTCTTGATATCAAAGAAGATATGAATCCATTCTATCTTCAAGGAGATTTCAACGGGCTAGGAAGAGCCGATGTTGCTTATTGCATTCTTGAACCATCAACTTTGAAACAAGGCATTTTGATTCGACATGGTGAAGATGGATCGTACTTTATTCTTGGGGCGGGACGAACATTTAATGATATGGATAATTTTGATTGGATGGATGTCTGGAAAGTGTATTCTAAGAAGACGGCTGAACGAACTATATTCTCTGATAATTTTGACATTGAAGGAAGTGAAACTGTGACCCTTAAAAACATCGCAATTCAAGTTGCCTCAAGTGAAGGCTCTTACAACCTCATCACTTGGGACGGATCGAGCTACATCTGGATACATACAGGTGAATAAAGGCAGTCATAATTTGTTGCGCGACCGCATGTACGAAATTCACGTTTGTCAGAGTTTTTCACAGACAAACAAAATAAGAAGATAAAAATGGAAACCTACATACCAGCCCGAGTCATACACATCCTGGGGGTCATCGTCTGGATCGGTGGGGTGTCGATGGTCACCACCGTGCTGATCCCGGCCATCAAGCGGATGAAATCCAAGGACGAGCAGATTGAGACCTTCGAAAAGATCGAAGGGCGGTTTGCTTTTCAGGCCAAGATCGCCACCCTGCTCACCGGTTTGTCGGGGTTCTATATGATCTATGTGCTCGACGGGTGGGACAGGTATCTGGAGGTTCGCTATTGGTGGATGCATGCCATGACCATAGTCTGGTTTATTTTCACCCTAATCCTTTTTATCCTTGAGCCCTTTGTCCTGCACAGGCTCTTTCGCAAGCATGCTGAGGCAAACCCAGGCCACACTTTTGTTATCATGCACAGGTTGCATATTGTGCTGCTTACGATCAGCCTGCTCACCACCGCCGGAGCAGTGGCCGGCAGCCATGGGTGGTTTTGGTTTTGAGAATAAACGGGCTCAATAGAAAACAGGCGTTAAATCCAAAAGTCCATATTCGCACCTGCCTTTTCGCATAATTTTTTTGCGTTCCTGCGCCTACTTTTACACTTTTCAAAAACCATTTATCATCTAATTTTTGTAGTTTGTGAAGATGCACTTCAACAACTATCCCGGTGACCTGACATTCGATGAAATGATCGATCAGAATGGATCATGTCGCGATGTTTACTGCCTACTAAAGGAGGACATTGAGCGCCTAAATCAAAAGAAGCTCATGCAGCTCCATCATTCTACCGACAAGGCTCAGCTCTCTTTGGGAATGACGTTCAACGTTTATCATGACAATCAGGGCATCGAAAAAATATTACCCCTGGATCTGGTACCCAGAATCATAGGCAGCGAAGAATGGAAGCACATCAATGACGGCCTGCAAGAAAGAATTCTTGCGCTTAACATGTTCTTAGGTGATATCTACGGAGAGCAAAAAATTCTTAAGGACAAAGTGGTACCTAAGGATCTGATCCTATCCAGTCCGGACTACTTAGATCCCTGTATAGGCCTCAAACCACCCAAAGACATCTGGTGTCATATCACAGGAAGCGATATTGTGAGAAACAATGATGGGGAGTTTTATGTCCTGGAAGACAACCTACGCTGTCCATCAGGAGTGTCTTACATGCTTGAAAACCGTGAGATTATCAAGAATGCCTTCCCGAATGCGTTTGCGAATCTTGGCGTGCGTCCCATCATGGATTACAGTATCAAGCTCCGCTCTATGCTTGAGAACATTTCAAGTAAAAGCAACCCAACCATAGCGGTGCTCACACCGGGCATCTACAATTCAGCCTATTTTGAGCATTCGTACCTAGCGCAGCAAATGGGTGTTGAGTTGGTCACCGGACAGGATTTGTTGGTAGAGAACAAGAAAGTCTACATGCAGACGACACGTGGCTTGCAACAACTTGATGTGATCTATCGAAGGATCGACGATACCTTCCTTGATCCACTTGCTTTCAACAAGACCTCACTCCTCGGTGTACCGGGAATCTTTGAAGCCTACAAGGCAGGCAATGTCGCTTTGGCCAATGCGCCGGGTACGGGCATTGCAGATGACAAAGCGGTTTATACTTATGTACCGAGAATTATCAAGTATTACCTTGATAAAGAGCCGATACTAAAGAACGTACCGACGTACATATGTTCTGAAGAAGATGACCTTAAATATGTCTTGGAGCACATTCCTGAGCTGGTGATCAAAGAGACCAATGCTGCCGGAGGCTATGGCATGCTCATCGGCCCTAAGTCGACCAAGGAAGAGCAAAAAGAGTTTTATGACAAAGTAAAAAACAATCCCAGAAAATATATTGCCCAGCCCACCTTGTCACTTTCAACCGTTCCAACGGTGACCAAGTCAGGATTTGCGCCCAGACATGTCGATCTTCGTCCGTACATTTTGTATGGTGAGAAGATAGAAGTGATGCCGGGCGCCCTCTCTCGTGTAGCTCTGAAGGAAGGGTCTTTGGTGGTCAATTCTTCTCAGGGAGGTGGGTGTAAGGATACCTGGGTTTTATACAATTAGAAGATTATGCTGAGTAGAGTAGCTGATTCATTATACTGGCTGGGCCGATACATCGAACGCGCAGAAAACTACGCCCGCTTTATTCGAGTTAACAACAATTTGAGCCTGGACCTCCCACCAGGGGTAAAAGAGCAATGGGCTCCTTTGGTGGCTACTACCGGAGACCAGGATATTTTTGATAACACCTACAGCAAAACTTCACGAGAGAATGTGATTTTCTTTCTCGCATTTGACAAGACATATGAAAATTCCATCGTGCGTAGTGTGGAAAAGGCCCGAGAGAATGCCCGTATTATTCGGGAGAGCATCTCAAAAGAGGCTTGGGAAACCCTCAACGACCTTCACTATTTCATCAAAAAAGGAGAGCGGAAAAAGATTTGGCAAACACCCGACCCAAGAGAGTTTTTTCAAAAGATCATGGACAAAGTTCACATCCTCAACGGTCTGGCCTATCATACAGAGTCCCGAACCGAGGGTTGGTATTTCAATAAAATCGGGCAGTATGTAGAGCGAGCAGATAAAACCTCAAGGATACTGGATGTAAAATATCACATTCTGCTCCCCTCTTTACAGGAAGTCGGATCCCCGATCGAATTCATTCACTGGGCTGCCTTACTCAAATCAGTGGACTCGTTTAATGCCTTCAAACATGTTTACGGAAAGATCTCCCCGGAATCCGTTCTTGAGTTTCTTATGCTCAACCGATACTTTCCAAGAAGCGTATTTTTCTCCTTGTCTCAAGCCGAGATATGTCTACACGAGATCACAGGAAACCGGAGCGGATATTCCAATGTACCGGAGCGGAGCCTTGGGGCCCTTAGGTCTGAGTTGGAGTTTATGGATATCCGAAGGGTAATCGATTTTGGGGTACATGAATTCATCGACCAACTTCAACTCAAAATCAACGAATTCTCTGAAACATTGAGCAAAGAATACTTTCAAATCAAACCCAATATCATTTCCCAAACCATCGAAGAATGACCTATTGCCTTGGAATTTTGAGTAAGGAAGGTGTGGCCGGACTCGCCGACACCCGCATCACCTCTGGACATGATACCACAACTGCCAAGAAGATCTTTACCGTCGGACGGAAAAAGCATTCGTATTTTATCATGACCTCCGGACTGAGATCTGTGCGAGACAAAACCATTACCTATTTCAAAGAAGTGATCGAAACAGAAGATCAGGAATTTGACCGACTGTACAAGGCGGTGACCAAATTTGGGGAGCAGGTTCGAAGGGTCGCTGCAGAAGATGGTGACTCGTTGCGTGCAGCAGGCCTAAACTTCAACCTTTTTGCGATTGTAGGTGGCCAACTGGAGCATGATAGCGAGCCCAAAATGTACCTATTGTACCCGGAGGGCAATTGGATCGAAATCGGAGAAGGAACCCCCTATGTCATCATTGGAAACACCGGATATGGCAATCCTATCCTCACACGGGTGCTTAGATACAACAGCTCATTGGAGTACGGGATCAAGGCCGGCTTTTTGTCATTCGAGGCGACCCGGCTTTCTGCCAATGATGTGGGTTACCCCCTGGATACTGTCACATTAAAAAAGGACTCATTTCAGCTGATCGAGCATCGATTTGAAGAAAAGGATTTGATGCATATCTCGGAGTTTTGGAACTCCCGACTATCTGATGCCATCACCAATTTGCCTGCGAGCGAACTCAACAAAGCATTTGTGAGGGATGTAGAACCACTTTCTTCGATCGTATGATCCTGCACGTATCTCATGAAACGCACTATAACTATGACCAGCCGGTATTCGCAGAGCCACACTACCTTCACTTTTATCCCCAGGCCAGACCTTACTATGACCTGCTCAAGTTTGACATAGAGGTCGACCCAAAGCCGGCAGGGATCTCCCGCAGGATCGATGCAGAAAACAACTCACACCTGCAGTGTTGGTTTAGTGAGGAAATGCCTGAATTGAACATTTACACTTTGCTCCATGTAGAGACCCACTCCTTTAATCCTTTCAATTTCTACATTGATAAAAGCAAAACACTTGAAGAATCCATCCGATCCAAACCCGTGCTATCTCCCTATCTTGATCGAAGTGAGCCCCTAAATGAATCAGCCCTGGACTGGATCAGAAAGATCAAAGACGAATCTGGTGAAGAAGTCATTACTTTTTTAATGCATATCAACAGCGAAATCGCAGCCCGTTGGAATCATGCCCCTCGATACTCGTCAGGACTCATGACGACCAACGAACTCATGGATTCAGACAAAGGCTCCTGTCGCGACCTTAGCTGGTTTTTAATCCGAGCCCTTCGCGAATTTGGCTATCCGGCGCGCTTTGTCAGCGGCTATGCCTTCAATCCCGACCTGGGAGAGGGACACGAACTGCATGCATGGGTAGAAGTATGGCTACCGGGTGCGGGATGGATCGGTATGGACCCGAGTTCGGGCCTGTTTACCACAGAAGTTTACATTCCGGTGACCTCCAGCTATGACCCCAGGCTTACCCTCCCGGTACTGGGTTACTATCGTGGTAATTCCAAATCTTCACTTACTACTAAGGTTAAGATCTCTATCAAATGAAGTCCATGAGGAGATTGTGACAAGCTACCATCTCTTTTGTGACAAAGAACTCCAAAAAACTATTCATAGGCGGAGGTGATCTGTGTCATGTTTTGTATGCAGTTCGTTGGCGAGATTTGAAGCCTGTTAAAATCATGAAACATGTCTAATCAGCACACTTTCCATATTCCTGTGATGGGGATTGGATTTACCATTGACACACCACTCAAAGTATCACAATATGGAATCGACTCAGTCATCTCCCTGGTAGATGATGCCCTGATGGAAAAGCTCCGCAAGATGTATTGTGAAAAAAATAACCTGGAGTTCGTAGCGATATCCGACAAAGAAGAAGACGCTCGTGCCCGCAGGATCACTGCCTACCTCGACCTGATCCATGACCTGTGTACCCAACAATACGAGGAGATGCTGACCGCCGGTCCTGAGCATCCTGTCTATCAAAAATACCTCCGAATGCTCCCCAATGGAGCCGCACCGGGCGATCTGCCTATGGGCAGTATAGATGTCAACATCATGACCAAGGTGGACAAAGCCAACTATCGAAACAAAGAGAAACTCCCGATCGAATACAATGACGCCCATGCTGCCCTTCGTGGCTATGCCCATAGCAAATTGAGTTCTTCGCTTGTGCTGTCTGCAGGAATGAGTCCTCGGCTGTACAGCTATTTAGAAAACTTCGAAGACTTCTTTGCGGATAAAAATGGGAACATCAAGAAGAAAATCGTACTCAAGGTCAGCGACTATCGATCGGCCCTTGTGCAGGGAAAATTCCTAGCCAAAAAGGGACTCTGGGTCTCAGAATACAGGATCGAATCAGGGCTGAATTGCGGCGGACATGCATTTGCCACAGACGGTTATCTAATGGGGCCCATTTTGGAAGAATTCAAGCAAAACAGGCAAGAGCTGAAAGAATCTGTTTTTGATGTATTGCAAAAGGCGCTTTCCAACAAGGAGGAAAAAGACATGCCTAAAACAGCCCCCTCCCTTAAAATCACAGCTCAGGGGGGAGTCGGCACTGCTGAGGAGCATCAGTTCCTGCTTGAGCACTATGGGTTGGATTCGATTGGTTGGGGATCACCGTTCCTGCTGGTACCAGAGGCTACTACCGTAGATGACGCTACCATGGAAAAGTTGGCCAAGGCTAAAGAAAATGACTTATATCTCAGCAAAATTTCACCTCTGGGTGTCCGGTTCAACAACCTGAGAGATAATACCAAAGACCTGGAAAAAGTAGCGCGCGTGGAAAAAGGCCGTCCGGGTAGTGCTTGCCCTAAAAAATACCTTGCGTTGAACAGTGAGTATAAGGAAGAGGGCATCTGTACGGCATCTCGCCAATACCAAGATCTAAAAATTAAAGAACTTGTCAAGGAAGACCTTACTCCCGATGAGTATGTCGCTCGCTTTCAGGAAATCACCGAAAAGTCCTGCATCTGTGTCGGTCTAGGCACCAGTGCGCTGATCAAGTACGACCTGGATCGAAAGCGTGAAGGCAATGGCGTATCCATATGCCCTGGCCCCAACATGGCCTACTACTCGCAGGTTATGACCCTTGAGAAAATCACCGATCACATCTACGGCCGGGCCAATGTTATCCAAAGAACCGATCGCCCCATGGTGTTTTTAAAGGAGCTGTCCATCTACCTGGACTACCTGGAGGAAAAACTCGACGAACCCATCACGTCTACCAAAGACGAAAAGTACCTGATTATCTTCATAGCAAACCTTCACAATGGAATTGGGTATTATCACAATCTGCTGGTCGGGAACAGGGACTTCTTTGAGCTGATGAGCTATCAGATTCACTGTGAACTGTTGTTGGCTAAAAAACGACTGGATCAGTTGGCGGAAAGGTTAGAAGTAGAAGCTGTTGTTTAGTCCAAAAAATGTACTGGCTTTTTCGGGAGTTAATGGTTAAAAGTTATTGAGTTAATCCGAGGTGCATTTTTAGGGTCAGTCGGTAAGCTGGGAAACAATTAGATTGGCTCAAGTCGGGCATTATTCATTTTAGGTTTTTATTTGAAAAAATCAGATAGAAACAAAATACTGTTTGATCCCATGAGTGCAGCGATTTGGGAGAGTTTATTTTGTTTCCTGATTTTTGTCCAATAAAAAGCGTTAAGAAATGAATACAGCCCTTGATTTCTTTGCTTACTTTCTTCCTTAGATGAAGAAAGCTTCGCCCAGCCGGCTAGGCGAAGCTTTCAGGGAGATATTTAATTTCCTTCGACTCTAAGCTTTGTGTAATTTTCCATTTTTAGGGTTCGGGTTTTAAACTTGTGTGATCCGATAACCATCGGATTGAATAATTCAGGCTCAATCCCTCTTCGTCATATCCACGCTTACCTCCATCTCCTGGCCACCGCTGCTGTAGACGACACCTTTCATGGGTACTACATCGCCAAAGTCCCGGCCGTTGGCCACGCGTATATGCTGATCATCCACCAAGAGGTTGTTGGTCGCATCAAACTCTACCCAGCCCAGGTCAGGAATAAACAAGGCTATCCAGGCATGGGAGGCATCTGCGCCTACCATCTTGGGTTTTCCCGGTGGGGGGATCGTCTCTATGTAGCCACTCATGTATCGAGCAGAGAGCCCAAGTGACCTTACGCACGCCAGAGAGAAGTGGGCAAAATCCTGGCACACTCCTTTTCGATGTTCGAAAACGGTTTCGAGCGGTGTGCTGATCTCTGTAAACCCCGGTGTAAACTCAAAATCATTATTGATCCGGGCATTTAGGTCCAGCATGGCTTCCATGATCGGTCGGCCGGGAGTGAATGATTGCTCGGCATACTCTCTCACCCCGGGCACGAAAGTCACGAACGGAGACTCAAGGTAAAACTGCCGAATGTCATTAAGGATGTCAGTCGTTTTGAGCATCGCCGCAACCTCCTCCCAAGCCAGGGTGTCGGCTGGGTTTCTTTCCATCCAAATGGGGGAGATCAATGTAACGGTACTGTGAGACTCTACCGTGAGTTGCTGATGTGTCTTTTGTAGCGAAAAGTAGATGAATTGATTTTCAAAAAAATCCTTTCGGTGAATCAATGAAGTAGGCTGCGGGTCGATACGGGTTTCGTATCGTTCTACCTGCTGAAAACTAAAATCTACCGGCATCTGATAGATCAGGTTGTGACACAGAGATGCCGGTGCATGGTAGGTATACTGGGTTTTATGGACAATGTCATACCTCATACTTCCGGCAGTTTAGTGGTAACAAATCCATACTGGCTCTGCACATGACTAAAGTATTGTTCATTGACAAGATCTGACACATCGCATAGCAAGCGATTGATGTTTTCCAGGTAGTTACTTAGAACCTCACGCTCCTGCTTTCCCTCTTTGAGTTTTATTACTTCCTCTACGTCACAGAGGCGTATATCCGTATTGGCTTCCAGCAACTTCTTTCGGATGACAGAAAGATATCGTGAATCATCCCCTGGCATTTTGCCGAGATGCTGGTCTATATGTGCCACCTGATAGGCCACAGACCGGGGGTTCAATTCATCAAGTAATAATAGATTGAGAACACCACGAATCTCCAGAGTACTGCGGTACATATACCTGTAGGTGACAAGGCTTTCATTGACCATCAACAAGTACTCAAGCAAGCTGCGCTCCACCTCCTCCGGCCGCTCAATGGCCAGGATGTTTTTGATGATCGCACAGGTCTTTTGCGAAGACTCAATAAAACGTCCGATGTTGAGAATGTTCCATGAGTGCTCACGGGTCATATTATCAATGTTCAGCCCATGAAATCCCATCAGCTTGATGATCAGATTATCCAGTCTTCTGTTGATCCGGTGCAGGGTAGCATCTCTTTTCATCAGTTCCCATTCCTCCGATATGCTGTCGAGTATCCTCCAGGTATCCAGACTAAGACGGTCACGGACCGAATGAGCATTACCTAAAAAGGACTGAATAGAATGGCTGAGTGAGCCAACTTTATCAGGATCTACGCACAGCGCCAGCAGTTCTTCTTTGGGGTTGTTGAGGGTTTTTCGATTGTTGAAACCCGGTTTGGTAGCAGTGACTTCTGTCAAAGTCCTGAGCAAGGTGGTAAGAACAACATCACTTTCCATCTCCCGCTCATAGTCCGATTCATAATATTTTTTAATTATTGCTCGAAGCAGTCGCACGGTGTAAATAGACCTCTCTACATACCGACCAAGCCAAAACAAGCTTTCTCCTGTACGACTAGGCAAAAGGTTCTCAGTTTGCCGGAAGACGGGAGCTTTAGGCGTAGGACTCGGTACATAATCGGGCGACTCCAACACCCATGTATCCTTACTGATCCCTCCCGACTGGCTTGACAGAATAAAAACGCCCTTGTCAGGTGAACTTCTCGACAGTCCTCCTGGCATGACGTAATACGAGTCGTTTTCAGAATTGGCCACAACATAGCTTCTGAAAACTGCGTTGCGCGCCTCTACTTTTCCATTGATCAGTGCTGGGGTGGTGGAAAAATTAACAAGCTCCTGCGCCACATATAAGTAAGGTCGGGCTTTGATCTCGTTCTTTAGTTCTTGAAGTTGCTCTTTAGTGAGATCCCCTCCATAAACTGAGCGGTTGAGTCTGGATCGGTAAATCTTTCGCACCATGAGAAATTGAAGGTTCTCCAAAACGTACTTCAATTCCTTTTCATGCCCACACCACCAGGTCGCTACTGAGGGCAGAATCAAATCTTCTCCCAGTAGCTCTTTACATATTTTTGGCAGAAAGGCCATTAGGCCCGGGTTTTCAAGAATCCTGCTGCCCAGAGGGTTGATCACCAGCACCTTCTTTTGACGTACGGCCTCCATCAGGCCTACCACGCCCAGGTGCGAGTCCATACGAAATTCCAGAGGATCACAATACACATCGTCTACACGTCGTACGATCACATCGACCTTTTCAAGGCCGCTGATGGTTTTAAGCCAGACATATCCGTCGCTCACTGTCAAATCCTCTCCCATCGCCAGAGTAAAACCCATGAAAGAGGACAGATATGCGTGCTCAAAATAGGTCTCATTGCCGGGTCCAGGGGTGAGGAAAACCACTCTGGGATTTTCATGATCCCGCCACGCGAGCTGACTTAGGGTATTTTTTAGCGTTTGGTAGTAGGTGCTGATCTTCCGCACATGGTTTTCTCGGATCATGTCCGAGAATACCCGTGTCATGGCCACCCTGTTTTCAAAAGCATATCCGGCCCCTGACGGGGCATCTGCCCTATCGTGCAGCACCCACATTTTACCATCCGGCCCCCGGGCAAGGTCTGCCGAATATTGTACCAACTGATGTTTTCCTGGTATTCTGAGCTTGTCCATTTGCCGAATGAAACCCATGTGGTTGTACACCAACTCAAAGGGTATGAGCCCGGCTCGGATTAAGCTTCGATCACCATAAATATCCTGTAAAATCAGATTGAGCAGCTCTGCCCGCTGACGAAGTCCTGCTGCGATTACATTCCAGTCTTCACCGCCAAAAACCATAGGTATGGGATCCAGCATCCAGGGTCGGTTCATCCCCTCAGAATCCCCGTAGACATTGTACGTCACTCCATTTTCACGAAGTAATTGGGCCACCTCTTCAGATCTGGACACCAATACATCATTTCCAAGCCGCTTATAGCTGTCAACTATTTTTTGCCAATGCGGCAAAACCGAACCATCGGCTCGCGCCAGTTCATCAAAAAAATCCGTATCGTTTTTGATACGCTCGGACAGATAAGAATCAATCATTTCCCCAAATGTCCACTTTTTTTACAGAATCAGAAATTTCTTTTGCCTTTATAGCGACGCAAGTCCATAGTATATGGATACTCGGGATTGACTACTTCTGTGGTCACCTCATACTTTGGCAGGATATTGAGGCGTGTCACAAAGCGTCCGCTGGTCTGCTGCCGTACGACTGTAGGTTCCACCAGATTGATCGAATGACCAAAATCAAAGAAACGAGAAATCCTCCTGGCCTCAGCCTCATAGCTATTGACCGGGAAGGTCTCATAATTGCGTCCTCCGGGATGAGCCACATGGTATTGACATGCAGCGATCGACTTATTGGTCCAGGTATCATACACATCTATGATCAGTGGAGTATCCACCCCAATCGTAGGATGCAGTGCAGAGGGTGGCTGCCACGCCCGGTACCGAATTCCCGCTACGCATTCGCCTTGCACCCCGGTATTATTGAGAGGAATCCGCATGCCATTGCATAGCAAATGATAACGTGAATCGGTCAGTCCCGTAATTTTCACCTGTATCCGCTCCATGGACGAATCCACAAATCGGGCCGTGCCCATGCTTGACATCTCCTCCCCAAGCACATGCCAGGGCTCAATCGCCATTTTGAGTTCGATATGGATGTCGTCGACCTGCAATTCACCCAAAAATGGGAATCGAAAGGCGAAAAACGGATCGAACCATGCGATATCAAAATCATAGCCTGCATTCTTGAGTTCATTGATGACTTCCGTCAAATCCTTGTAACAATAGTGCGGCAGCAAGAATCGGTCATGCAGTCCCGTACCCCAGCGTACCAGCTTGTGATTGTACGGCTTTTGCCAAAACCAGGAAATCAGTGCCCGGATCAATAGAAATTGCACCATGCACATCCTGTAGTGTGGAGGCATGTCAAATCCCCTAAACTCCAAAATACCCAAGCGCCCGCTGGAAGAATCCGGCGAGTAGAGCTTGTCGATGCAAAACTCCGCTCTGTGGGTATTGCCGGTGATATCCACGAGTAGGTTTCTGAATATCCTGTCCACCAACCAAAACGGGACTTCATTTTCGCTGAGGTCAGGGATTTGCTGAAAAGCTAGCTCCAATTCATACAAGATTTCATCACGTCCTTCGTCGACTCGCGGTGCCTGGCTTGTAGGCCCGATGAATTGAGTAGAAAAAAGATAAGAGAGCGAGGGATGGTGCTGCCAGAAGGTAATGAAACTCCTAAGCACGTCTGGTCGTCGTAGTATCGGACTGTCCGAAGGAGTCGTACCACCCAGGGTCACATGATTACCGCCACCGGTACCTGTATGTCGACCATCCAGATTAAACTTTTCACTCGACAAGCGACTGTGCGCCGCCTTATCGTATAAGAGCTCATAGTTTCGGGTCAACTCATCCCAGCTAGAAGCGGGGTGGATATTTACTTCGATCACCCCCGGATCAGGCGTGATATTAAACTTCTCTACGCGATTATCAGAGGGAGGGTCATACCCTTCGATCAATACGGGCAACTTAAGTGACTCGGCTACCTTTTCAACGATCGTGACCAGATGTAGGTAATGCTCCAAATGCGTCACAGGAGGAAGGAAGACGAATAATTTGCCCTCACGATGCTCCACGATCAATGCGGTTTTGAAAATAGCTTTGCTGTTGTTGTGGGATTGAGAAGTGTCAATCATTTCAGCCAATTCATTGCTCGGGGGCAACGCTCCTGTCTCCTCAAACAAACTGCGCTCTGGTCGTATTTCTTCTTTCTCAGGATCGAGCTCCTGGATGGATTTAAGCGGAAGCCTCAGGCCGGTTGGGGAATTGCCCGGCACAAGGAACAAATCCTTTCGTCTAAATTTCCATCTACAGCTTTGCCAGTTGTCAGCATCAAAATCCCATTGCATGGGCACCACATAAGCAACAGGGTCGTCCATTCCCTGATTGAGCAGTTGAGCCAGTTTTTGTCGCTCCAAGTCGGATTTCAAATCCAGCTCCAGGGGGTCGACATTTACAGGTACCTTACTTTCTTCCCACACAAAGTAAAATGAGTCTTCGTACGCCGGGCAGATATTTTTAGGATCCAGGTTGAGTTCTTTTACCAGACCGGATATTAGCTCCTTGGAATCCTTCGTACCAAAGCCATAGTCATGAGAAAGGTCGGCCATTAGCTTGTCGTTGTTCCATATAGGCAGGCCATCCTTGCGCCACATGCAGGCCAACTTCCATCTTGGCAGCGGTTCGCCCGGATACCATTTCCCCTGGCCGTATTGCATGAGTGCCCCGGTCGCAAACTCATCCTTTAGTTCATGAAAGAGCTTATTGGCAAGCTTTCTTTTGTGCTCTCCATCGGCAGCTGAGTTCCATTCCGGGGCATCCGAATTCTCAATGGCCACAAAAGTCGGCTCCCCTCCCATGGTAAGTCGCACATCGTTTCGTTCAAATTCCTCATCTACATACTTGCCTACCGCTTGAATACGTTCCCATTGCTCGTCGGAGTAGGGCTTCGTCACCCTGGGCTTTTCTACAATTCGCTTGACGGAGTTGTCAAAATGAAATTTCGTATCGGCTTTTTCCGTCGAACCTGTGATCGGAGCGGCACTCTCCGGGTGTGGCGTACAGGCAAGCGGTATGTGACCTTCTCCTGCAAACAGTCCGGAAGTGGCATCCAACCCGATCCAACCGGCCCCCGGGATATACACCTCAGCCCACGCATGGAG
This sequence comes from Reichenbachiella sp., assembly GCA_965222305.1. Lineage (GTDB taxonomy): Bacteria > Bacteroidota > Bacteroidia > Cytophagales > Cyclobacteriaceae > Reichenbachiella. Next base: position 4,681,489 of record OZ244943.1, on the reverse strand, counting down.
ATCAGTAAAATCCTCCTCGGTTCCGCTAGGACCTTCCAGGGATTTTATATCCGCCTTGAGCTGGATCAGGTAGCCGGAGGTAAAACGTGCGGCCAGTCCCAGGTGGCGTAGCAGTTGCACCAGCAACCATGTAAAATCGCGGCACGATCCTGAGAGTTTGGTCAAGGTCTCTTCACAAGACTGGACGCCCGGTTCCATACGGATGTTGTATTTCAGAGTACCATTGACCAACTGATTGATGGCCACCAGGTAGTCCACCGTATTCATTTTCCTTTTCTTGAGCTTTTTGGCTTTCTCAACCAAATCAAGCATCAGTGGGTCTTTTTCCTTGATCTCCAGATAGGGCATGAGCTGTCGCTTGAGCAGGGCATCGTATTTGAACGGATACTTTTCGGCATACTCCTCGATAAAGAAATCAAACGGGTTGATGACTGCCATCTCAGCGATCAGCTCCACATCAATTTCGAAATGATCTACTTTCTCAGGAAAGACGATCCTGGCCAGGTAGTTACCAAAGGGATCCTGTTGCCAGTTGATAAAGTGCTCTTCGGGGCTCACTTTCATCGAATAGCCTTTAATTTGAGTCCTTGAATGCGGGGCAGGACGCAAACGGATCGTTTGAGCGGAAACCTCTATGGGTCGATCGTACTCGTATTTGGTATAATGGCGGACAGCTACTCGAATGGACATACTCAGGAATTTAGTACCTAAAAATATCCATTAAGTATTTGAGTATCGAAACTGTTGGAAACTTAGTTTTTCATACCTGACAAAAAACGGGTAAAAACGTGATTTTTGATGGATCACTATTTCGTCACAGTCTAACCCGTATCATAAAAAATCCCCTCCCGGAATGATCCAGAAGGGGAAAAAACTATTGCTAATTTCCTTTATGGCGATCCGCCTACTTGTCTTCTGCTTTTTTGGATTTGTACAGCACCGGCTTGAAAATAATTTGCGTCCATGCCCAATTATTCATCCCTGTGTCTGCATTGACATCCATGCCTTTCACTGCTTTCATGGCATCGGTATCAAACATGTGAGAATAGCCCAGTTTCCAGGTCACTCCCTCGGCGAGCTGTTTTACATATACCAAATCAATCTCTGTACCCAGCCCCTTATCAGCCGTGTTACTTTCAGAATCAGTAACATCAGCTGCGGACATAAAGTAATGCAAATGACCTGTAAGAGAACCTCCTGCAAAACTGAATTTTGTTTTTAGGTAGATGTCTTGTAGGCCGCCAGCATGACCATTACCTACATAGAAGTAATCCATGTATCCGTAGAAAGCATGGTTCGTACCAAAGGCTGGGGCAAAGCTCTCAATCTTATCAGCAGTTGATTCATCATCACCTGAGAGGTAATCAATACCCAATGTGAGAGGGGTGATATCGGTCTTCAAAGTAGCGGATGCCGAAAACATCAATGCACTCAAATCCGTGTCGTTCGCAACTTTGCCTCCCTGGTAGAAAAACTCTCCATCCAACTTCAGTTGGTCGTTGACCGGAAAGCCCAGCATCAGCCCATAGGTCTGACGGGCATTGACCGACCCATCGACAGGTACTCCAAGAGCCATGTCCTGCCGTGCATCGTTGACAAGGTATAGCGAACCCGTGAGACCTGATTCGAATTTCTTATTGGCCCAGAGATACTCCATATGCTTATAGTTACCCGTGGCATGGTAGGGGGAGTTTCCCGGTGAGGTATAATTGGTGCTTACCAACCTGGCCGGCTCTGCTCCATCTACGGGATTTTGATTGAAGGCCCCTCCGACATGGACCTTCAGGCCGTCTTTCTCATACAAAAACAAAAGCGCATCGTGCTGACGGCCCTGCATCGCCCACTCAAGTCCGCCGAGAAAGCGCTGATTGTCATAGGAAATAGTCTGCCGACCGAGCTTGAAGGACCATGCGTCGTTGAAATAGTACCTTGCCCAGGCGTTGTGTACTGCCGTGAGAGCCGAAGAACTCTTATAAACCTGACCGTCTCCACCCCACATCCTAATGTCTTGTAGGTTAAATTGGATTTCGTACTTTTCGGTTTTGTAGTTGAAGTACACTCTCGACCGTTGCTCGATAAAGAAGGCAGGATCCTGACTGTCCAGAATGGGGCTTTTGAATCCGTTTCTAAATTCGGGCCGGGCGTTGATTTCGCCCGTGATGGTCATTTGAGCAAACGATTGATTGCCAAAAATCAGGCATAGCAATGTCAAACTGTAAATTATACGTTTCATAATAGGGTGCTTTTGTGGGTTACCAAAAAATTTGACCAAAAGTATGGTGGTCTGACAGGTTAAAACCTGATTATTAAATTAAATAATCCTGATCTATGACAGGAATTAATTTCCGGAAAGTGATTTAGTGTAAGTCAGATAAGGCTTTTAACTCCCAATATTGAGAAGAACAGAAAAACCAGTACCAGAAAACCTACGAGCCATGGAGGATTCCTAAAGCCACTACGCCCAGACATGGATCCAAAACCCAGGAGCAAAATAGTCAAGGCCAGCATAGGCATAAATAAAGCCCCCGTGATCGCGTACAGCTTTTGCATTCGGGCAAAACCCACAATCAATCCGGCGACAGGTATGATGGAGATAGTCCAGAGCACGGTTTTGTAGTTGACGATGCGGGACTGGGAGGCATTGGGCTTCCACAAATCCAAAAACAAGTAAGGCACACTCTGCCACACACCCAACAGGCTGCTGAATATCGCAGCAAACGCACCGATTTTGAAAATCCACGAAACCAAGGCGCCGGATTCCTGCTCCAGGGCTTCTGCCAGCTGAACCAACAGCGATGCCCCGCCACCCGCTACGGACACCTGGCTGCCAATGACCACCATGCAAATACCGAAGATGACGGTCACGGAATAAGAAAGCGCCAGGTCTACCCGGGATACCCTCAGGCCTTCGGTGCCTTCACGTCCCTGCTCCCTAATCCAATAGCCATAGCAGAGCATGGTCACCGTACCTCCTACCCCTCCGATCACAGCCATAAACCATTGCCAGTAGTCTTGCTCATTGGAAAGCGGGACAGGCCGCCATTCAAAATCAAGAGTTACCACAGTGACAAAGACAGAGACCATCATCAGGCCAATGCCCACACTCATTATTTTTTCAAACCACTGGTAGCCGCCCATTCTGACGAGCACCATCCCCAGCAAACTCAGTCCAACACCAAAAACAATCTTGCCTGTCTGAGCGTCATCGAAAACCGGTAGCAGGGCATGCATGGAAACTCCGCTGGCACTCATCAGTGCGGCTGCCACTAAAAAAGTCCATACAATCAGATAGCCAAGAAACAGATACCGAGCGGCCTTGCCATAGCATCTGGAAGCCCCATCGATCAGGGTGGTCCCGGTCTGGAATTGCCATCGAGCCAGGCCTTCGTTCAGGACATACTTGATCACTCCTCCGAGTATCACGGCGTAGATCATCGTCAGGCCCCACTTTGATCCTGCCAGTGCAGAAGTAGCCAGGTCTCCTGCCCCTACCCCTGTCGCTGCAATCAACAGGCCCGGACCAAATACCGCCAGGAATTTCTTCATGGCAGAAAGGTAGGTCTATCATTTCTAAATGTCATTTCGACGCAAGGAGAAATCTCATTGCCAATTGAACTTCGATAAGATTTCTCACTCTCGTACCTCCGATTCGAAATGACAATAATTACGATGAATTATCCACACCTCATGGTCGGATAGGGAGAAAATCGTATTTTACAAACCACTAACTAAAACAAAAACCTATGAACCCGGTACTCAATAAAAACCTCTACTTTGTCAAAGAACATGTGGGCATGTTCAAGGCTTCCAACAACTACGACATCCTCGATCCTGAAACCCAGGAACTGATCATGAAATGCAGGGAAGAAGGCCTTGGCTTTTTCACTAAGATCCTCCGCTTCACAGACTACAAGCGCATGACGCCCTTCAACGTGGTGATCAAAGATGCGCAGGGCAACAAGATACTATCCGTCAAAAGGGGCATTTCGATTTTCGTTTCAACAGTCAAAGTAACGGATGAGAACGAGCAATTGCTGGGCACCTTCAAGCAGATGTTTTGGTCGATCGGTGGCCGGTTCAACCTCTTCGGCCCCAATGGCAACGAAATGTGCCAGCTCAAAGGCAAGTGGACCAGCTGGGACTTCAAGTTCGCCAAAGATGATGTAGAGTTTGCCCATGTGAGTAAGAAATGGGCCGGGCTCGGCAAGGAGCTGTTTACCACTGCCGACAACTACATGCTGGAGATCTACGACACGGTACCCGCCGATCACCCGCTCCGCTACCTGATCATGGCTGCCGTGATGTGTATCGATATGGTTTTGAAGGAGTAAGAAATAGCTCTAAAAGGATACAATTTTATGAAACGAAACGTCTTTCCAACAGCTAAATGGCTTTAGACAATGGCATCACTTAGGACATTTAAGAAGTTTGTAGATAAATCTCAAGCCGAGGATTTGGTACTGCTTCTAAAAGAGCACCAGATTTCAGCCAATTTCATAGAAGTCAAACCTTCCTTAGACGCCATATATGGAAACCCTGAAACCAACATAGAGTACGAGATTCAGATTCTAAAGGAGGCTTTTGAAAAAGTCAATGAAATCCTCGATCAAGAAGCCAACATATTGGTTGATCAATTGGAGTCCGACCATTTTTTGTTTGAATTTACAAATGAAGAACTCTACGACCTTTTGTTAAAGCCCGATGAATGGAGCGAAATAGATCAAAAACTCGCCTATAAAATCTTAAATGACCGAGGACAGAATATCACAGAAGAACTCCTAAATAGTCTTAAACGACAAAGGTATGCTGAACTAGAAAAACCGGAAAAAAGTCAGTCGACATGGATTGTTCTGGGGTATATATCTTCATTATTAGGAGGGATTTTGGGAATATTTATTGGCTGGCATATGTGGAAATCAACAAAAACACTTCCCGACGGAAAACTTGTCTACACCTTTAATGAAAATGACAGAGGTCATGGAAAGTTTATGCTCATAGTTGGCTCCATTATTTTTCCAATTATGGTACTCCTTCGTGTTTTGCTAGAAATGTGATCTATTTCCTAAGATGGACTACTTGTCATTATTCAAAATGCCTAAACCAATGAAGATTACCGGCAGGTCTTCGAGTATTACAAATGCATTTATTAATTCAATAATTCCTGTCATTCATCCAACGGAAGAAGAAGTAAAGGAAGCGCTTTCGTTACTTGATATTCCGTATACCAAATTCCAGTGTTCCTATTGTGGAGAAACGGCTACTGAATGGGATCACCTTCGACCATTGGTAATGAAAAAGAAGCCAACTGGATACATATCCGAAATACACAACTTAGTTCCGAGTTGTGGGAAATGCAATCAATCCAAGGGAAACAAACCGTGGAAAGAATGGATGCTTAGTAATGCTCCTCTCTCTCCTAAATCAAAGGAAGTGGCTGATCTTGACAGACGCATAGAATTGTTAGAGGAATACGAAAAGTGGAAAGAACCAACCAAGATGGATTTTGAATCAATCATAGGAGGAGAAACTTGGAATCAGCATTGGAATAACTGGGACAAAACACTTCGGCTAATGAAAGAGTCTCAAAATCTCGCCGAAAAAATTAGAGAACAAGTTAAAAAAGCATATGCCAATCAGTCTAACTGATACAATCCATTTTTCTGTTGTTAGCCTTGTGACCACCAACTTTCAAATCATACTTGCCGGTGACAACACCAGCAAGGGCGGAAGCATCTATCCACCAGAACTATTATGAGTCAAGAGAATTATAACTTTGAAAATGCCTGTAAATTGGTGGGAATAAAAGTCAGCGATTCTCCCAGAACCCTAACCATTCGAACGCTCTTTAACCCTCTCAATAAATTTGGCCTGGGGAGTCTGCTTTTCCTAGTCGGTGGATTCACAGTTGGAGTCTTATCAATAACTCATTCGAAAGAATATTTCTCGATGATTATTGGAAGTATTTTAGGCTTTGGAATAGGAACGGTAGCGCTTTTATCAATCCTTTCCGAACTAACAAGCTACTTTAAAATTTCTGGTAACAACCTTGAACTTAGGAACAGGCTCAGACTAAAGACAGAACGAATAACCGGCGATCATAAGGTGAAAATGAAAACCTACTCAGAATTTGTACAGCTCAAATCACAACCTGGATCTGGATCGCATTTTAGAATTGTTGAACTGTATATTTCTAGCGGAACTGACGAACACCTGATCATAGATTTTCAGACTGATGAGAAGAACTCATCTATCGCCAATCAACTTGGAAACGATTTAACCTCCATGATAAAGAACAAAATTAAATGCTTGTAACAAGGGATATTCTCGCCGTTGTTGGTCCCCGCCAGGATGACCATGTCGGACGGGTTGTGACCAACAACTTTCAAATCAGACTTGCTGGTGACAACACCAGCAGGGAAAGAAAGGCACTCACTACAAGTGAGCGCCAAAGCTGAACTATCGGGAGAACGTCAAAGTTTCTACAACCTAATCCGATTCACTTTGGCAAACACCCGGATGTTTTCTTTTAGGTTTTTCAGGAGTTCCGACAAGTCCTGATCTTCCTCCAACTGGTCACAGCTCTCGTAGATGTTTTGAATGAAATTCATCAGCTCGACCTGTAGCACCTGCGCTTGCTTCAGATCCGACTGGGCCAAAAACAACTCCTCATTGGCATTGGCCAATTGCTCTTCCAGTTCTGTAATTCGATCGCTATCTGATATCATGCATGACTTTAGCTACAAAATAAATAACAATCAGAAGCCCGGATACGAATTGCGCTGAAAAACCATAGCACCGATCCCTTCATTAGTCAAGAAAACTACTAGTTTTGATTAGCCTACGATGAAAGATGTATAATCCTACTTTGTCAGGTGAGAAAATCAATTGGATTCACCCCGACCCTAAAGGCAGCCAAATTGATTTTCAGCCTTTCCCTTTAGGGACAATCGAGACCTAGGTCGAAGATTGCGAGCGTAGCTCAGGAAAAAAGGCAAAATCGACTAAGTAGTTATAAGGTAATAATTGCGAAAAAGTAGACCCTAACGATTTTGAAATTCACATTCTGCCTGGCCATGATGGCCCTTAGCTACGGACTGTTTGGACAAGGGCTCAAGGGCAAAATAACCAACGAAAAAAACGAACCCGTCACGGGTGTCAATATCCTCAATGCCACGAGTGGACAGCATACCCATAGCAACGAACAGGGTCTGTTTACTTTTCCCAGTGCTGCGATAGGAGATACACTAAAGTTCTCCCATGTCGGCTACCAAAAGCATCTACTCGTGATCCGATCGCTGGATGAATCCCTGACCATTACACTAAAACAAAAGTCCATCGAACTGGACGAAGTAATAGTCGGCAGGGATATCAATGCCCTCAACGTCATCACCAACATTGATATCCAGACCAGCCCTGTCAATTCATCCCAGGAAGTCCTGCGATCCATACCCGGCTTGTTTATTGGTCAACACGCAGGTGGTGGAAAGGCCGAACAGATTTTTCTTAGGGGGTTCGACATTGATCATGGGACGGATATCGGCATCAGCGTGGATGGCCTACCGGTCAATATGGTTTCTCATGCCCATGGGCAGGGGTACTCTGACCTGCACTTTGTGATACCTGAGACGATCAATCAGATAGACTTTGGCAAAGGTCCCTACTACGCAGACCGGGGCAATTTCAACACTGCAGGTTATGTCAATTTTAAAACCCGAGAAGCCTTGGAGGAGAGCTCCATCAAGATGGAAATGGGCCAGTTCAATAGCTTCCGACTCCTTGGAATGTTTGATCTTTTGAGCGATGACCATCAGAACGGCTACATCGCTACGGAATACCAAGCCACGGATGGCCCCTTCAACAGCCCACAGAATTTCAACCGCTTCAACCTTTTCGGCAAGTACTCTGCCACCGTAAACAGCAACGACAAGGTCTGCGCAAGCTTTTCTCACTTCATGAGCAAATGGGACGCCTCGGGCCAAATCCCAAACCGGGCAGTCGAAAGCGGAATGATTGGGCGATTTGGTGCGATCGATGATACCGAGGGAGGCAGCACGAGCCGCACCAACCTGACGCTTCACTATGACAAATTCATCAACAAAAAGACCTCAATCAAAAACCGGCTTTACCTGAGTCGATATGATTTTGAGCTTTATTCCAACTTCACCTTCTTCCTGGAAGACTCTATCAATGGAGATCAGATAAAGCAAAAAGAGACCAGAACGTTGTTTGGGCTTAATAGTGAATTTAACCAGACTTTCCAGCTTGGTAACATAAACGGAGAATGGCAGGCAGGTATAGGCCTAAGGCATGATCAGAGCATTGATAATGAACTATCCCACACCGCCAACCGAACGGAAACATTGGAAAGAATACAGTTTGGCGACGTACACGAAACCAACCTGTCGGCATATGCAAACACTTCATTCAGAATTAAGAAATTCACAATCAACCCTGCCCTTAGGGTGGATCATTTTGAGTTTCAGTACTACGACAAGATGCAACCCACCTACCAGACCCTTTCTTCCTCGCAATCGACAATAAGCCCAAAACTCAATGTGTTTTACAATACTTCGAGTGATTTACAGCTTTATCTCAAAACAGGAAGGGGCTTTCACTCCAATGACACGCGGGTGATTCTAACCCAAACGGGTAGAGAGACGCTCCCGGCAGCATACGGCCTGGATGCGGGGTTTCTGTGGAAAGCAGGATCCAAATGGCTCATCAACATGGCCTACTGGTATCTATACCTTGAGCAGGAATTTGTGTACGTAGGTGATGCGGGCATTGTAGAGCCGAGTGGAAAAACCCGGAGACAAGGAGTCGATCTTAGTACCCGATATCAACCGATCAATTGGTTATTTTGGAATCTGGACGTGAACTACACCCTTGCAAGAGCGATTGAGGAACCACAAGGATCGGACTACATCCCACTTGCCCCAGACCTTACGATGGTCACAGGACTAAGGGCTCTGCACCCTTCCGGGCTTTTTGGTGCGGCCAATGTTCGATACATCAAGGACCGCCCTGCTAATGAAAACAATTCCATAATAGCACTTGGGTACACCGTGGTAGATCTAAATGTCGGCTATGAATGGAAAAACGTCACCCTTGGCCTTCAAATCCAAAATCTCCTCGATACCGAGTGGAACGAAACGCAGTTTGCCACAGAGTCCAGGCTACAAAACGAAGCACAACCTGTTGAAGAAATTCATTTCACACCCGGTTATCCTTTTTTCCTGAAAGGGAGTATTGAATATAAGTTTTGAAATGATTGATAGATACCATTCTTGTTTTACAAAATAAGATTTATGTGAAATAGGGTAGTGAACTCAGGGTAATATCAATGGTTTCACTATATAACTCGAGGTTGCACCAACTCATTATTTACCCTTACTTTTCCATTGATGAAAAGTAACAAAAATCTAGGGCTGTAAAGAAAAATGCTAAAACCTTATCGCTTTTCGGGAAAATCATAAACTCGTCGCTCGTACCTCGCTCCTCAAACAGTATAATTTTCTATTCCTCAAATCAATCAGGTTTCTTAACGCATTTTCTTTAATGCCCGTCTTTTTACAGACATGCTATTATTTTCTCTACCAAGATTCTTCTAAAGCCAAAATATGTGAACCATACGTTTAAACAACAGAAAATTAATCAACTACATTTGGCCCCTTAGCCAATAGAGAAATCCCATGTCAGACGAAATGAAACCCTGTCCAAATTGCAGTTCACCCTACGGATATTCGATGGGCAACGAACTGTATGCCTGTCCCGAATGCGGCCATGAGTGGAACCCTGATGAAGAAGCAGAAGATGACACCCAAAAAATACTGGACTCCAATGGCAATGAACTCAGCGACGGTGACACAGTCGTAGTAATCAAAGACCTACCGGTAAAAGGAGCTCCCAAACCCGTCAAAGCTGGCACTAAAGTGAAAAACATCCGACTGACGGATGGTGATCATAACATTGATTGTAAAATCGACGGATTTGGCTCCATGGCCCTGAAGTCCGAATTTGTGAGAAAGGCATAACTGCCAAAGAGTATATGATCAAAAAGGACTCGAAAAATCAGGATTGTTGATGAAAGTCGAGTCCGAAAGGGTATGTAGGAATGCCACCAGGGCTTCTTTTTCCCTTGGTGTAATTCGAACCCCGCCATGGTTCACATTCTTCATCAAAGGGTCGATAGTAGGAGACCATTTGAGTCCTTCACTATAGAAATCTACCACTTCCTCCAATGTCGCAAATCGCCCATCATGCATGTAAGGTGCGGTGAAGGCTATGTTTCTAAGCGTCGGGGATTTAAACTTTCCTTCGTCCAAATTGCTGCCGGTGACATGGGCCAGCCCCGGATCATCAAAGGCCGAATCCAGACCATTGTTGTGAAAGAGGTTGTCTGTGAAAAGCACGGTTCCATGACAATGAAAACAGTCTCCTCGTTCGGTGAAGAATAGAATTCTTCCAGCTTCTTCCATTTCCGTCAGGGTCGCCTCACCCTTCAGGTATCTGTCATATTTCGAATTGCTGGAGATAAGCGTTCGTTCAAACTGGGCAATGGCCCGTACGACCCACACTGAGTCAATATCCCGGGTACCGAATGCGGCATAAAACAAATCAGGGTACTCCGGATGAGAAAGCAGTTTGTGCGCTACATTGTCCCATCTTTCATGCATTTCGACGGGGTTCACCACTGGCCCAAATGCCTGGTCCTCTACGGATCGGGCCCTGCCGTCCCAAAAGAGCCGCTGCTGCCAGCCGACATTGATGATGGTCTGGGCGTTTCGATTCCCTTCGATCTCATCTACCCCAAGGCTGAATTGTCGATTGTGATCTGAAAAGCCAAAAGCCTGGGCGTGGCATGAGGCACAAGATTGTTTGTTATCCCGCGATAAAATTGGATCATAAAAGAGTCTTCTACCAAGAGCAATCCCTTCCTCGGTCAGAGGATTTTCATTCGGAATGGGCATGTCAGGAAAGCCCTCGGGGATTTGAATTTCAACAGAATTGGGATCGTGGATTTCCGGAGGCAGCTCATCCTTCTCACAACTCAATAAAGTGAGTATTAGGAGGCTGCTTAGGATATTTACCCTTGTTCTCATCAATCAAATGTCGAAATACTACCCGTAAACACATTGGCCCCATTTGCCTGGAGTTGCTCCTGCATACTTTGATTCCCCATGATCATGGTCATGTCATTCAGGTCCAATGTGTTTGGAGTCTCCCACCATTTGGCAATGTCCATATCAATCTCCAAAGAGACATTGGAAGCTGAGACTGTAAATTCAGAATCTGGTAATGTCACCACAACGAAATTTGAATTACCCATTGTAGGTCCAGTATGGCACTGATAGTTTTTGGTGGTACCCAATGAGTCAAACTTTCCCTCCAGTTTCATGTAATGATACCCTTCACCCATAGCCATGGGCCATTCCATAAGATTCTCAGGAGGATTCACAAATCTTCCATTCGTGTTTTTTTCAGCATTTAGTCCAAAGGTGAAGCTCACATGTGTGTACTCACCAAATGGCACTTCTGTTGCTGAGCCAATAGAAAGAGTAACACCATCTCGCGCATCCACATAGTGTTCAAAATCAAAAAAAACATCATCACCATCTGCACCGTGGAAGGTGATATCTGAAATAAAATATTTCAGCGTTTCAACACTAAAGTTGTTGCCTGCTTCATTCGTGTAGCTTATGTCATCCAGGATCAAAGCCTGCTCAGCTACCTGATGTGAAAAAATGAAGACAACATTGGCATATTCCACAGAATCTTCTTCTTCTCCGCAACTATTGAGGGTTAGCAATGCTGAAAGACCGAAGAGGAATTTAATAGCGTTTTTCATGTGAGTTATTTGATCTAATCTGATAACCACCGGAAGGTAAATTTTATTACCGAAAGCACAAATAATCAGGGGTGATCTTGGTCAGGATGGTTTGATAAAGTCATATTTGGTTCATCAGTTCGTGCAATACCTGTTTTAGAGTAGGTATTTTGCATCAAGCAATCAACTCTTGTATTTTTAACTAAAAGCTTAGCTTGTGAAAAAAGCACTACTGTTTCTTCTTATATGTACCGGGTTTAATCTTGCTGCTCAAAAAACTGAATCTGGATTTATCAAGTTAGAGATTTATCAAGAGATTCTTCCTGACGATAATGACGGATATCAATATGTACTTATTGACGATCGATTACAGGTTGAGAAAACCCGTGCAAAGAAAAACGGAGCTATTAAATCGAAAACTGTTTTTTCTACACCCTTACCCACTGGAGCTCTTGATTCACTTAAAAAAATCATTTCATCTGAAAATATTGAAGCACTCAAAGAAAATTATTCAGACGGAACGATCGATGGAATCGTATGGACGTTTACGATAAAAACGGAATCGGTCGATAAGCGAATTGTACTAGACAACTTTTATCTACCTATTCTGGACGAATTGCTCTCAGTTTTAAATGAAAATCTACCCAAAGATCGTCAGTACATTTCATTTGATTTTTTTGGTGTAAAGCTCAAGCAATAAAATGTGTGCGACTTACCACAAAAGGGACAAATACCTGATTCCCAATTTAATTTCTTATCTTTTAAGACTAATTCACCAAAACATAAACTATGAAAATTACTAATGTATTGATGGGACTGGCTCTACTTGCAGCAGCATGCCAGCCCCCCGTGGACAATTCAGGTTATGAATTGTTTGAGAAAAACTCCGCTACGATCCTGGGCTATATTGAGGCGATGGAAAATGAAACCCTGGATCATGATAGTTTCTATTCGCCCGACATCCTATTTCAAAGTACCAGTGTCAATGGGCAGGATTCGATCCCGCTAGAACAAATGAAAAAATGGGATGCCATGAACTTCGCAATGTTTGATTTCGAATTGGTGACCGATCCGGTGGTTCTACTGCCAGGGGTCAACTCGGAGACCAAAAAAATCGACGGTTCTGTCCGGTACTATGGCGTATGGAAAGCCACCAAGGTAGCTACCGACTCCACCGAGGAGAAATCCGCCATAGTGCCAATCTACGAATCCTTTGACTTTGATGAAAACGGCAAGGTCATCAACCATGTCAACTTCGGCGACTGGGGCGGATTCTGGAATGAAGTGAGCGGAGAGTAAACAACTGAAAAGCATAGAAAAAGCCAGTGAATAAGATCGCTGGCTTTTTAGATCAGACGAGAACCTTGTCGTCCTCCTTATATTGAGTCATCTGAGCTTTGAGATCCAAAAGCTGAATCTTAAGTTTTTCGTTTTCGGAGGAGAGTGCGGCATGCTTTGAGAGGTACCCGCTCATTTCCTCACTGTGGATATCTGATCGACGTTCCAGTTCGTTTTTGAGCTTGATAGCCAGCCGCCGCAGACTCAGAATACGTTTATTGGCTTCTTTGACCTGACTAGCAGCATAGGTTTTTTCTTCTTCCCTCAACTCACTTATTTCGTCAATAGCCCGGGTCTTTTCTTTGGAGTCTTTGAGCATAGGTCTGAATATGAAGAATGCCTCCACAAGAATCAACAACATAGTCACACCCAGCAGATATCGACTTCTGCGAGTCGTTCTATTTTCTTAGAAGCCTGCCGATCGTATTGGAAGGTAATCTTATTCATGAGGTTGAGAAAGTCGGCTTCATTGGCACTGATTTGGTCGACGGCCTCATCGGCACCATTGTCGGCCACACCATATGACAGACCAGAAAGGAAACTGGCCGCCTCTTTTATTTTCGAAAAGTACGGTTGAATGTCATCATAAAGAAGTATCAATTCCTGTGAGGTATTCATCTCACTCACATCTATCTCCTCGCTGCCGTATTGGAGGTCTTCGTGGGATTGGCTCCAAAGCGTGAATGCTCCGGAAAGTTCTTCTTTCGCCAGGTTGAAAGTCCTCTCATTTTCAGCCTTAAGCATTTTCAGTGAGGCCTTGGTGATCTTTTGACTTAGCATCCGCTGCCGACCCGAAATATTGATAATACGAGAATCAGACTTACTGGCCTTGATGGTCGTTTGCATCAGGATCTGGCTACCCATGATCACGAGCGTAAGGAATATAAGGGCAACAATGTATCGGCTAGATGATTTTTTCATAGCTGGTGGATTGGGTTAGTACTGCCAGTGAAGGAGCCCCCTCACTGGCATATAATTACTTTAATGATTCAAGAAATTCATTAGATAACCACGATAGTCGTAGTACTCAGGATGCTCCAGCACTTCTTTTCTATGCCTTGGTCGCTCAAATGGGATCACCAACTCATCACCAATCTTGGCGAATGGCCCGCTGGTCATCATGATCACGCGATCGGCAAGGAAGATCGATTCGTCCACATCATGCGTCACCATGATAGCCGTGATTTTTTCCTTTTGCCATACCTCGAGCAATACATCCTGAAGTTCGCCCCTTGTCAATGAATCCAGCATACCAAAGGGTTCATCAAGAAGTAAAACTTTTGGTTTCAGAGCAAATGCCCGAGCGATACCCACGCGCTGTTGCATACCTTGAGACAGTTCTGTAGCTCTTTTGTGGAAATCACCACCCAGACCTACTTTGTCCAGATAGTACTTACAGATATCCTGTCGCTGAGCTTTTGTCGCATGAGGAAATACCTGCTTTACCCCAATCATCACATTCTGTAGTGCAGTCAACCAGGGGAACAAACTCGGTGATTGAAAAACCACCGCTCGATCCGGCCCTGCTCCACGAACGGTCGTGCCATCCACTTTGATTTTGCCAGCGCTTATATCATTCAACCCGGCAATCATGGTCAGAAGTGTGGATTTACCACAACCTGAGTGACCAATGATTGAGATGAACTCTCCTTGCTTAATATTCAATTGAAGGTCGGCCAACACCGTGTAGTCTCCCTTTGGCGTAGGATAGATCTTGGCAATATCCTCACACACCAACATATCAGGAAGGTGGCTGTTTTGAAGCTTGGGCTTCACAAAACTTTCTGATACTATATTTTTTTCTAAAACGTCCATTTTTCTGTGCTTTGAGCCAATCGTCTATCGCTAACTCTGGTGAGCGGAAGACGAACAGCGAATTCTAAAAATACTTGATCTTCTCCTCCTCTTTCTTCTTGCCCCACACGAGTCTACCTGGCATTACCGGCTTGAGATCCGGCAAGGTGTACTCTTTGTGCTCTTCTGTTCTTCGGCTTTCACCTACCTCTATGAGATACTCGATGATCTCATTTCGCAGATGTTTGTACTCAGGGTCTTGATTGATCTCAGTGATCACCCTTGGTCGATCAAAATTCACTTTAAACTCCGGCCCCAGTGTGGCTTTCGGCCCTGGCGTCAACGGAATGATCCGATCTGCCATCACAATCCCTTCGTCCACATCATTCGTAATCAATAGACAAGTCTTTTTGTCTTCACTCCAAATGTTGACAATCTCTTCTTGTAGCGTCCCTCTGGTCAATGCATCCAATGCACTCAAAGGCTCGTCCATCAAAAGCATCTCAGGGTTCATGGCCAATGCTCTTGCCACAGACACTCGTTGTCTCATCCCTCCGGAGAGCTCCGCAGGCCGCTTGTCTATGGCATGAGTCAAGTGCACCATTTCGATGTATTTTCTGATTCGCTCGTCTTTCTCTTTCTTGGAAGCTGTCTTATATACCTTGTCGATCGCCAGCTTCACATTTTGATATACCGTAAGCCAGGGCATTAGAGAATAGTTCTGAAAAACTACCCCTCGATCCGGCCCTGGGCCTGTGATCGGCTCACCGTGTAATAAAACTTCTCCCTCGTCAGGAAAGTGCAACCCGTTGATCAGGTTGATCAATGTCGTCTTTCCACTACCGGTGAACCCTACGATTGCCAGGAATTCACCTTCCTCTATGGTCAGGTTGATGTTGGATAGGACTTCTACCCGATCCTTTCCCGTTCCATAGGATTTTGATACGTTCTTTAGTTCTAGAAATGCCATAGTCTTCTCGTTTAAGCTATTTCCGCTTTGTTGAAAGACATGTATTTCTGAATCACCATCATGATCCTGTCCAGCATGAAACCGATCATACCGATTGCGAACATGGCCACGATGATTTTAGCATTAGAATCATTCGCACCATTTTGGAATTCTTCCCATACGAACGACCCTAGTCCCGGGCTTTGCGCCAAAAGCTCAATGGCGATCAATACCATCCAGGCCACTGAAAGTGTAATTCTCAAGCCCGTAAAAATCATTGGCAGGGATGCTGGGAGCACCACTTTGAAGATGTTCTGACCTACGTTGAGTTTCAATACTTTCGCGACGTTTACAAAATCTTTATCCACTGTAGACACCCCCATGCTTGTGTTGACCAAAGTCGCCCACATAGCGCAAAGTCCTACACTGATGAATGAAATCATGAAAGACTTATCCATGTCCGATTCGCTCATCAGGGTTTTCACAATCATGAAAACCAAAAGCAACCATACTACCGGAGAGACCGGCTTAAATATCTGGATCAACCAGTTGAATGAAGTTCTCAAAGTAGAACTCAAACCAATAATGATCCCAATAGGAATGGCAATCATTGCGGCCAAAAGGAATCCCGCAAACACCGTCTTAAGACTGGTTTTAATTTGATCTACGAAAGAAGGACGACCTGTATATTTGATGGGGTCCTCTCCTTTTTCGGCGCGCTTGGCGTTGATCTTTTCTGTTTTCTTAGCAAACTCATCTTTCTTCTTGCTAATGATTTTGTGGTCTTCCAAAAGTGTCTGGAAGGCACCCCACACTTTGGCAGGAGAAGGCAGTGTATTAGGCTGACAACTTACATCTCCTGATTCGATACATTTTTTCATTTCGGCAGCGGCCTCAGTGCCCTGCTCAGCCATGGCCTTTTCTATTCGGGCGCTGGCTTCTTTGTCATATAGGAACTGAGCTCCGATACCCCATACGAACAAAAAGAAAAAGATTGAAACTAAGGGAAAAATCGCCTTTTTCACGAAACTCACAGCGTTCTTCTGCTTTTCCTCTCCTGCGATGAGTCGAACCAGCGGCTCGAGAAACCCGAGTCCCATGATTCTGATTACTTTGATGACTTTATCTTTCATGATTATGGATGTTTGGTATTAAATAAAAGTGTCTGTCTATTAATTCAAGTTGGGTGAGAAAATCAGGGAGAGGCCTCCGGCCCCTCCCATCAAAGCACCCATAATTATTACTCTTAACTAATTTTTAGTCTTTGTTACCTACTTTGAAGCTGTTGATATATCCTATTGGATCTTTACCATCGTAAGTGACACCATCGATGAAGTCGGCTGTAGGTGCTTTGTATCCATCAGTTTTAGGTATTTCACTTTCAGTCAGGTAACCTTCCTCCAATAGAAGTGCTGCAGCTTGCTCCCAAATATCAGGTCGGTAAATATCTTTGATCGTTTTGCTGTACCAGTCAGCTGGCTTAGACTCAGGAATCTGTCCCCATCTTCTCATCTGAGTCAGGAACCATGTTCCGTCAGAGTAGTAAGGGTAGGTCGCATGGTATCGGAAGAATACGTTGAAATCAGGCATTGATCTCTTGTCTCCTTTTTCGAACTCAAACGTACCCGTCATAGAGTTAGCG
Source organism: Reichenbachiella sp. (assembly GCA_965222305.1). Lineage (GTDB taxonomy): Bacteria > Bacteroidota > Bacteroidia > Cytophagales > Cyclobacteriaceae > Reichenbachiella. The sequence continues at coordinate 4,663,939 of OZ244943.1, read as the reverse complement.
ATTACTACAGAATCAGCCCCTACATATTCAGGCATCGAAAGAATACCGACTGCCTCAGGTCTATTGCCTGGAGTATCCAACCACTTACCTGCTCTGATCAAGGCTTTGGTGATCGCGATGGCTGTATTTGGATATTTCTCAGCGAAATCTTTTCTCATTACAAACACCTTCTCAGGGTTGTTTTTCCACACGTCGTAGTTAGTAGTCACCGGCACACCGATGCCTTTGAATACCGCCTGCTGGTTCCACGGCTCACCTACGCAGTATCCGTAGATAGTACCTGCCTCAAGAGTAGCTGGCATCTGTGGTGGAGGTGTTACAGATAGCAACACGTCAGCATCAACCTGTCCCTGGATGTTGTCAGCCGTGTAGAAACCAGGATTGATTCCTGCTGCTGCCAACCAGTATCTGATCTCGTAGTTGTGTGTAGATACCGGGAATACCATCCCCATTTTAAACGCCTTACCGTCGTTTTTGTACTCCTCGATTACCGGCTTAATCGCGTCCGCTTTGATCGGGTGGATTGGCTTACCGTCTGCATCCGTAGGCACGTTTGGCTTCATCTTGCTCCACACGTCGTTGGATACTGTGATACCGTTACCGTTCAAGTCCATGGAAAATGGAGTGATCAATTCCGCCTGACGGCCAAATCCTGCGCCTGCAGCGATTGGCTGACCTGCCAGCATGTGAGATCCGTCCAGCTGTCCGTCGATTACTCGGTCAAGAACGTTTTTCCAGTTTGATTGGGCTTCAATTGTAACGAAGAGTCCTTCATCCTCGAAGTATCCAAGCTCTTTGGCAATCGCCAAAGGAGCCATGTCTGTCAGCTTGATGAAACCGAAGGTCAATTCTGGTTTCTCGATTTCAAGCTGAACCGTTTTGCTTGTCGAAGCGTCCTCTTCAGTAGAGGCTGATTCTGTTTTTGCTCCTCCACACTGGCTCAGGAGAACCAGTAGTGAAGCAAAAATCCCTAGTCTAAAGAAGATGTTGTTGAATATCTTTTTCATTGATCTATTGTTTGATTTTCAGTTAATTATTCTTTCTCAGATTTGTAGAGAGTTGGCTTGAAGGTCAGCTGCATCCATGCCCACTGATTTCCTGCGGCCTTATCTCCACCGGCTACAGCTTCCATTAGACTGGTAGCAAACATTTTCGAGTAACCTAATTTGAAGTTGAATCCTTTGGCAACATTGTAGTTGAATACCAAGTCAATCTCAGTACCTAAATACCCATCTGAAGCGATCCCTTCAGGTTTGAGAGTAGTAGAAAATGCATGTGGCATTATAATCAGCTTTGTTTTCTCGCCAGTTTTGACCACTGCTTTGGCATAGATATCTGTCAAACCCAATCCTGTTCTGTCGCTTTCTCCCACATAGAAAAAATCCATGAAGCCGTAAAATTTGTGGTTGGTACCGAATGGTTGCAACCAAGTGTTACTACCATCTCCAGCCGTGGAGGTACCTGATAAGACATCTGCTCCTAATGTGATTGGCAGCCCAGCTCCTTTGTAAGTCACATCAGCAGCCAATAAATAACCCCATCCAGGATTCGACTCATTCAACTGACCATATGCAGACAGATTGATTGCAAAATCACTCACCTTAAATGAAGGCATTACTGCGAAAGTTGTGATGTTTTTGTAATCTGGGCTTCCCGAAAGTGCCGATACAGGATTGACGTTTGTGATCATGGCTCTTAGCTTTCCCTCACCCATTGGCATAGTCAACCAAGCATATTGAAGACTCTTATACCCGGTTCTAATGGTAGTTTGAACCAAAGAATCATAAGCGTTTACATGTTTTGTCTGATTCAGGGCAACCCCCACATCAATCTTTGCCTTTCCAAATGTCAACTTACTCACGAATGCGTCGTGCGCTCTACTGGCAGCAGCCCATCCAAGTGCCCCAAACCATCTTTGGTCATAGTAGCTAATAGCTTGACGACCTACTTTCAAAGTGTACCAATCGCTGGCCTTGTATTCTGCATAAGCCTCAAATACTGAAAATGCACTTGGATCTGTTCCTCCTGGTGCGCCAGCCCCCAATAGGTCATAAGTTTGAGGCATTTGTCCCCAGAAATGGATTAATTGAGGACTAAAGACTAGCTTTAAACCATCCTTCTCGTAGTTGAAGTAAAGCCTTGTTCTTTGCTGAGTGGCAACTCCAATTCTTTCATCTTTATTTGCCAAACCCGTATTGTTACCATTATACACTTCAGTTCTCGGACGAACCTCACCTGTAATGGTCATCTGTGCCTGAGCAGACACGGCAAGGGTGATACATAATAACAGTAGTAATAAATTTCTCTTCATGATTGATTTTGTTAAGTCCAATTCTACGTATTGTTGATTGATTACGTATTTATTTAAGTATTTATACTTACAAATGTAGAAGAGCGGTCAGTAGTGAAAAATGGAAAGCGACAGGTGCTTTTAGTCTTTTACGCCATCGTTTTTTATGATAAAACGCAGGTTATTTATACAATCAATTGTTTATCTGCGCTTTAAGAATTGATACCTAGAGACTGAGTGTAAATGAAAAATAAGTAGAAGGGTAAAAATATCACTACGTAATTACGTAATTTCAGCAACCTGGATACGTAAAACAGAGGACTTATGCGTAATGATATGCATATGTGCGTTTGACCAAGCCAATCAACCCAACTTCTGGGGTTTGCCAAAAAAGAAAAGGAGTGCTGTAAGAAAAGTGCCGAGGGCGGGACTCGAACCCGCACGGGCTTGCGCCCACATGTCCCTGAAACATGCGTGTCTACCAATTTCACCACCTCGGCAGGGAGGGAGGCAAAAATAGAATAAGTTGTGAGACATAAAAAAAGAAGGGTGAGAATTAATTCCCACCCTTCTTATATATACACCTATTAGTTCTTTTATGCGGCTTCCTCAAAAACCTTGGTCATCGCTTCGGGCGCTTCCTTCTGGAGCATGCCCTGTACCACACGGTGCATCCAAATCAGACAACCCGCTGAAAGAACCAGCATCAGTATCCAACAGCTCGACCAGAGACCAGTACCTTCCAACAGGTACCCGAAGATAATAGGGCAGAAGAATCCACCCAGTCCGCCGAGCACACCTACCATGCCACCGACAACACCTACTTCCTCCGGGAAGTAATCCGGTATGTGCTTGTACACAGCAGCCTTACCAATTCCCCATATCGCCCCGATAATCACCGCGATGATCGCAAATATCCAAAGGTTGGCCTGGAAGTAGATATGTGTCTTACCTTCTGCGATGAGCTGTTTCTTGGCCACATTGTCACCTACCTTCACGTTGGCCTCTTGCCATGATTCTTTGGCCGGAAAGATCATAAACTCATTTTCAACGTTGGCCAGCTTATCTCCTTTTCCTTTTAGCGCGTACACCATGTCTCCTACCTGGATTTCATTTTCTGTCACCTTGGTTACAACTCCGGCACGCTTGGCATTGATACCCTTGCCTGCTGAGTAGATGTCCATTTTAGGAATGATCAACATGGCACTAAAGACAGCCGATGTGCCCAGTACGTAGTACATCACTTTTCTGGCACCAAATTTATCAGACAACCAACCGCCAAAGGCACGGATCACACCTGATGGAAGACTAAAACATGAGGCCAGGAATCCGGCAGTGGCTAGATCAAGCGCATATACATTGGTGTAATAAGGAACCAACCATCCGGCAAAAGCGACGAAGCATCCAAATACCAGGAAGTAGTATAGACCAAATCTCCATACCCTCACACTCTTCAGTGGCTGCAGCATGCCTACCAATGTCTTATTTGAAGTAGCAGGTTTTCTGTTTTCTGTAAGAAAAAAGAAGACGATCGCCATCACCAGCAGTACGCCCGCATATATCTGGGGCATCATTCTCCAGCCCTCAAGGTTGGTTCGGCCGTCAGTCAAATATACCAGAAGCTTAGGCCCAACCAGTGTGGTAATTGCAGCTCCTGCGTTTCCTGCTCCAAAGATTCCCAACGCAGTTCCCTGCTTTTCTTTAGGAAACCAAATGGATGAAAAGGCTATACCAATAGCGAAACTGGTACCCGTCAACCCAAACCCAAGGCTGCAGAGAGCATAGGTCCAAAAATCATTGGCATAGGAAAGTAAATACATGGGAACCGCGCAGAGCACCAAAAGACTGGTGTATACGGGTCTTCCACCGAACTTATCCGTAAGGATACCTGCAGGAAGTCTGAATATTGCACCTGTCAAAACAGGGATACCAATCAGCCAGCCTATTTCAATGGCACTCCAATCAAATACCTGATTGTCAGCCAAAAATGTAACCAGTACGCCGTTGAGCATCCAGCCCGCGAAACAAATAGTAAATGCTAAAGTATTGGCAAACAGCGCCCTGTTGGCTTTGCCAGATTCGAAATTAGTAGTCATAAATATGGTGCTTTGAATTAACTACGTATTATTAATACGTATATCTACGTACAAAATAAATGCAGACCATCAGTATAATCTATGGGTCAGTGCATAAAAAAACCTGTTTTTTAACAGGTTTATATTTATCATTCTGTATATCAGCAGATTAGCTATCCAGAAAATAGTTATGTTCGGATATTTCTTTTTTAAGTAGCTCAAGATCAATGATACCTAGTTTCTTTCCTTTAGCTCTCAGAAGGTTTTCCTTTTTCAGGGCAGAAATGACTCGTATCACTTGTTCTTCGGTAGTACCGGCAAAATTGGCTATGTCCTTTCGCGAAAGCTGGATGTCAAAGAAATCTCCCGGCTGACCAAACTTACGTCGGATATACAAAAAGGCGTCAATCACTTTTTCGCGTACTGTCATTTGCGCAAACTTCTTGACCTTGGTCTCGCTTTTATTCAGCTCCTCGGCATAGAAGATCATCATATCAAACGTGATGTCCGGCACCTTATGCATCATGTCTGTAAGCACATCAGTTGTGAAGTTGCACAAAATCGTATCCTCCAGGGCAACGGCACTAATCGGTGAAAACTCTCCTGTACCAAAACCCCTGTGACCAATGATCTCACCGTCACGAGCAAACCGAACAATCTGTTCACGGCCATGCAGACCTGTCTTAGAAACTTTGGCTTTACCCTGGTACACAAAGTACAGTCCGTGTACAGGAGCCCCCTCGATGATAAACTGTTGTCCCTTTTTGCATCGTATGGTGTGTTTCTTGACCACATAGGGTGCTGCCTCCTCGGTCATCCCATTCTTCTTAATCAGGCAGTTTTCATTCATGCATGATTGACATTCGGCTTTTTGCATAGTTTCAATTTAAAGAGGGCAAATATGCCCATTATTCTATTAATTATTTCTCAGGTAGATCATTGGTTCAATTTTCGGCGATGCGTTCTGGAGGTTTTAAACTCCGCTTTCATAGTCACCGCAAGGAGCGTATAGGTCGATATCCAGGCATTTCTCAGCTCATCATTCCATTCACCTTTAAGGTGCTCCTCCAGGGTATTGAGCAGGGCAGCCCCTACATAGCTGAAGTACTCATCTTGCACGCCATACTTCGCATGTCGCCTGCCCAACTCCTTCACTATAGGGATCAATGTCTCCAGGTTGTCCCGGCTAGACACCAGCACAGATAGCATTTCCATTAGCTTACGCTGCTGTGCCTCCTGATCTCCCTTAAAGAGTCCTCTAATCTCAGGACAAAGAGTAAACAGCTGATTGAAAATGGTCGCACCCACTTCTTCTGATCTGGGCTGGATTTGAGCAAAAGACTCACAGACCAATCGCACTTCGCCAGGATCGAGAGGTGCTTGTTTTTTGCTATCGAAGAGGTGCTTTAGTAGTTTCATATCTTCCCACATTTATACTGGCCTTATACTATAGACCATATAATAATCTGATAAATCACAGGAGGAATGGATTGAATTAAATGCAATGATAGAAGGGCATAGCATGCTTTACTATGACATATCACATTTTAGCAGGTACTTTATTGCATGTTAGATGCTGCCATATGACAGTTATTGCCATATCACGCTAACAATCAAGACATTGTATGGAAGACATTTTGGACATCATCGTCTTCTTCCAGCTTTTCCAGGAGCTTATTTACCTCTTCTTGTTGCTCTTCGGAGAGCTCCTTTGTTGTCTGCGGGATACGATCAAAACCTGAGGAAAGGATCTCGATATTGTTGTCCTCAAAGTACTTCTGGAGGGCACCAAAATCACCAAATCCTCCATAGACCATAAGGCCGTCTTCATCCTCAAAAACCTCCTCTGCGCCAAAGTCTATGAGCTCCAACTCTAGTTCCTCAGCGTCCAATCCTTCTTTGTTGAGTCGGAAGTTGCAGGTGTGATCAAACATAAACTCAACCGAACCGGAAGTGCCCAGGTTGCCGTCACACTTATTGAAGTAGCTGCGTACATTGGCTACCGTACGGTTGTTGTTGTCAGTTGCCGTCTCTACCAGCACAGCGATACCATGAGGCCCATAGCCCTCAAAAAGGACTTCTTTGTAATCACCCTGGTCTTTATCCGAAGCACGCTTGATCGCACGCTCGATGTTATCCTTCGGCATATTGGCAGTCTTGGCATTTTGCATGACTGCCCTGAGCCGGGCATTCGTATCAGGATCAGGGCCACCGGCCTTTACGGCGATCACTATGTCTTTACCAATGCGGGTAAAGGTTCGGGCCATTGCTCCCCATCTCTTAAGTTTTCGTGCTTTTCTGAATTCAAATGCTCTTCCCATGGTGTCAAAATTTCGGTGAGCAAATATAAAATATGTGACCTTTCCCTGATATCATATTTTTCATAAAAAGTAAGCCCCGGCTTATACCACGTTGCCCATATTATCCATTAACTTAGGCCTATGTCAAAACACTTGAATTTCAACGAAATCGTACTGGAGGCCTGGAACAGCTATGATTCCAGCAGGAAGGTATTGTCCATCAACGACATCAGCGCGCGCGTCTCTACCAATCATGTATACAAGCTAAGTCTCGAAAATGAAACGGTGGTCATAGGCAAGCTTTCCTATTTTGGGACCTATGCCAACTTCCTTGAGGATCACTCACTGATCAATGCCCTGGCGATCAACCTTCCGGATCCGTACGACACGCTCATTTCCCGATCGCTCACCAAACGCAATCAACTGTATACCTATCGATACAAGGACGATGTGATTGACGCATGGGTAGTATTCTATAACCCAATAAAGACTGATGAGATGCTACCCAGTATTCTGGATGAATCACAAATCAAATCCCTTGGTGCTGAGGTCGCCAAGTTCCACCTGGCTTGCACCAACATCCGGCATATACTTCCGCCATGGTCCAAAACTCTCAGAAAAGATCTCGATCACCTTCTAAAAATATGCGACACGGAAGTCGGACAATACGAACACCGGGGAAACATAGATACCATCCGGAAGCAAATCAGCACTTTTTACCAAAACATGCAAGAGTTGCAAGCCGATGACTGGGAAACAATTCCCGTATTTGTAGACTGGAACATAGGAAATTTTTCGGTCACCAAAGAAGGGAAGCTTTACTCTCGCTGGGACTATGACTGGTTTCGGATGAGCTCAAGAATCCTTGATTTTTACTTTTTTAGCCGGGTGTGCTCCACCATAGGAGACAGGAGTGACTTTAGCTACCTCATCGACCCGGTAAACGAAGACCGGTTCATACTATTTCTGAAAGAATACCACCTCGTCTTCCCTCTCACCAGAAGTGAAGTTCTTTTTATAAAAGAAGCCTACAGGTTCTTTATACTCAACTACGTAGTAAAAGATGGTCGCTATTTCTTTCATGAGATCTATGCCACCAAGTTGCAGAAAGAAGCCTACGACATCTATTTCCCACAAATCGACAATTTCGATGCTGACAAATTGCTTAGTGCATTAAACCTATAATTATGGAGATACAAAACTTTAAAGAGATCGTTTCGAAGTATGAAGTCGTCTTCTTCGATGCCTACGGAGTGCTCAAAAATTCCATGGGGCTCATCCCTGGGATTCATAAGACCTTTGACTATCTCACAGAGAAAGGCATTGATTTTTACGTATTGACCAACGACGCTTCACGAGGACCAAAGGATCTGGCCTTTGCTTATCATGAGCGTGGACTCAACCACATCACAGAAGAGAAGATCATCTCCTCCGGAATGCTCGCAAGGGATTATCTGAGACTCAAAGTCAACAACGGCGGACGGGTAGCTTATCTAGGCACCGCTAAGTCAGCACATTATCTCGAAGAAACCGGACTCAAGGCCATATCCATCGAAGACGTAGACATCAATGATATAGACGGTATCAATGCCCTGGTATTTCTCGATGATGAGGGTTTCGACTGGTATCACGACATCAACAAGTTGGTGAACCTGATTCGGCAACGCAATATGCCCGTGATTGTAGCCAATACCGACGAATCCTATCCGGTATCTAACCAAGAGATCGCCATAGCGATTGGCAGTATCGCTGAGATGGTGGAGAAGATCACCGGCAAGCATTTTATCTATTTCGGTAAGCCTGATTCAAACATGTTCATATTTGCCTTCCAGCACACGCAGAAAGCCATGGAAGTAGGCAAGGAAAAAATCCTGATGGTGGGTGACACCCTTTATACAGACATCCTTGGAGGAAATAAATTTGGCATTGATACGGCACTCGTACTTTCCGGCAACACCCTTAAAAAGAACGTAGAAATGAGGATCACTTCCTCAGGCATCATACCCGACTATGTCTGTGAATCTGCCGCTGTAGAATAATTACAACCCAATCGTCCCAAAATTGGTCTACAGCGAACATCATCATGTTAAAATCCTACTATTATTTGAATTTAGAATAATTATTTGATAAGTTAATTAATTGAGCAAATCCATAGTGGGTTTGAAATTATCAACTAATCTAAATTACAACAGATGATACCTAATTACAGTATCCCACCCAAGGATCGTCCAGAGTGGCGTGAAATAGTCTCGGGGAAATCCAAGCACACTTTTGACAACTATGTATTGAGGATGAAGACTTTTAAGTTTTCAAATAAGATAAAAAACGGTGAGGTGAGTGAGGAGGAAGCAGTAGAGGAGCTCTACGAGCTCGCCAAAAAATATTCCAGATCAGTTCAGAGAGATTTTAAAACAATATTTAAACATTGGTAAAAATGGAAGACAAATTATTATCAGTAGCAGAAGTCTCCGACCTGATCGGACAGGGTAAATTATTGGCGCTATCAGGAGAAGAAAACCTATTGGCGCAGCTACCACAGGGAAATTGGATCGGCGGCACGATCCCTTATTTCTACCTTAAAGGAAAATCAGGCCTGTTTGACCAGGATAATATCTTTGTTAGGGATTTGACTCCTTATGCATCGGACTTTAGCATTCAGACTTATTCATCAGACAACATCAATAGCATAGCCAAAAACGGATTTGAAAATGGTTATCAAATCCTCATACTGCCGGCCTTGAAGAAAATCCATGAGTCCTTTGGCTTGGGGTCGGACGATTATGACAAACTATATGACAATCCGCTGATCGGCTGGATCGCGGGGGTGAGCCTGGATGACCTGGGCAAAGGACGGCATACAAAGACTTTCAACGGAAAAACAGGGGAATCTTACACAGAATCAGGCGTAGCAATCCATGCGGCCCTGCCAGACAATAAGGTAGCCCGGGTGGAGATCATCAATGTTTTCGATCCGAAGAATGAGGATGGTATAGAGATCGAAATTGAGGAGACGGGCTTTCAGGTGAAAGACTGTGTAATCAATGGCGAAAAGCGAAACCTCTATGATTATATCAAGGAAAATGACATTGACATTAAGTATCCGCTGGTGTGCAACTATGCAGGCGCCAATATCAATGTGAGCTTTGAGTCGCTGAAGGATGGTGACAAAATCGTCACATTCTATGCACCGCTATTCAAGGGCAATACTTATAAGTTTTCGTCGACGAGCGGTACGTATGCAGCGGCCTTCAGAGAAAGGGTAGCACTGCTGGGCGAGGACAAGGACAAAATGATCTATAACTGCAATTGCATCCTCAACTACCTCTATGGTGAGCTGGAAAACCATGACATTGGCTACTCCGGTCCGGCGGTTTTTGGGGAGATTGCTTATAACCTGGTCAATCAAACCTTTACCTATTTGGTAATAGATGAATGAAATTGATCTCTTTTTGAATATTGAAAGGCCTCTGAGAGGCCTTTTTTTATTTAAAACTGTAGGAAACTTTTAGCCCTCCAAAGTAATTGGCCGGAAGGCCGGGGTAGTAATACCGACCCCCAAAAGCATTGGGCTGAATCATAGAGGCGTATTTGGTATCAAAAAGGTTGTTAACACCCAAATAGGCGTTGAAAGTCAACCCTGCCAAATCTTTTTCATACCCGAATTTTACATTCACCAGGTTATAAGGATCATTGTATTCAGTATTGTCGTCCCTCAAATAGATTTTACCCACCGACTGGAAATTCGCCGAACCATAAACACCCATACCTGTCTTGGCAAACACCGCATAATCCACTGTGTAATCAGGTACTCCTGTCACAATATTTCCTGAGTGGTCATTGCCCTGGTGAACGAAATCAGAAAAGGTATAATTCATCCATGAAGCAGACAATGAATGGCTTAGATTTAGATTTTCATTTACGACTATCTTGTGATTTATGACAAATTCCAAACCATTGTAATCCGCACTTCCGGCATTTACGCTATACGTGCCTGTAGGCAAATCCTGAGTCACCAACATATCCTTCACATCCATCATATAGCCGGCAAGTTCAAAATAGATTTTGCTGTCCATGGCATACCCCTTAATCCCTATTTCGTAGTTATTGCCTACTTCTTCCTTGATGTCCTCATTGATGCGATCATCTTCTCCCTGAGGATAGAGGGTCTGCTCAAATGTGGGCAAAGAAAAACCATGAGAATACATCATGTAAGCCGTAATGCGCTCGGTGAGCGATCGACTGATGCTGACTTTTGGAGAGAAAATTGACCCAAAAGAATAGTCCCTTGAATAGTCGACAGTATCTGTCGCCAATCTATCTTCATTGGTATAATTCGAGAAATTAACATTTCCTCCCAGCGATACAATCCAGTTTTCCGAAGGGCGGTACTCACCTATTAAAAAGACATTACCATAGCTGCGGCTTTGGTCAAAATCAAGCGTTTTCAGACCATTCTGTCCACCACGGTTTTCATATTCCTGGTATTCAAAGTCTTCAAAAAACACTTCGCCACCGAGTGCCAGGGCAAACTGATTATCAATCCCCATTTTCCTTCGGATTTTTCCTCGAAACCCATAGTTGCGAAATGTGGATTCCAGGTTGCCCAAGAACGTAGGCCGCACTTCATCGGATACCCCGAGGTTGGCAAAAGCCGCCAGGCTGCCTTCTGTTTTTCGATCGAGCGTAGAAGCAATCGAAAGACCAAGCCGTAATCGCTGATTGTCTTCAAATCCCTCAGCATCATTCCAGCGGGGTTCTGCCGCTGTAGGAATAGAATCGTAGGTTGCCTTGTTGATAGAACTTGGGATCTGGGCGATAAGGTCTGTCATATTGAAGTAGCCCGTAATTGCAGATTTAGATCCTACCCGAACCTTACTAATTAGTGTCAGGGATCTTCTGTCGTACTCGTTATTGTCTCTATATCCATCACTGGATACATCCTGAAAATACAGGCTCAATGACTGCCCGCGATCACCTATCTGCCCACTCAGGTCAAATTTTTGAAGTCCATACGAGCCTCTCATATAACCGGCAGATAATCCCGCTCCTTCCTCCGGTCGTTGGGTCAACATATGAATAGCCCCTCCCAGACCTGCACCATACGTCGTGGATGTAGGCCCACGGTACACCTCAATGCCCTGCAAAGTACCAAAATCAATATCCTCTACGGTGGTCTCCCCTTCACCTGTAGAAAGCGGTATTTCATCGAGATAGGCCTTGATCTTATCAGTACCGAATGGTGTTCGCGAACCGATTCCCCGGATGGTGATCCTGTTGGTATTGAGCGCACCGGTCTGCATGTATACACCCGGGACAGAGTTGAGAATCGTTTGGAGATAGACTCCGTCAGATTTTTGTATTACCTGAGGAGTGACCGTGGAGACCGACCCGCCAAAGTCCTTTTTTTCCACCTCAAAAACATCCGATTTGATGGTCACCTCTTCCAACAAGATAGAGGTAGTGTCGCTTAAATCTTGCCCTTGTGCAAAACCCGACAATAGAATGAAAGAGAAGATGAATATTCGGTTGATCATTGGCCGTGTGAATTGAGGGCGCAATATAGCACAACGATTTTATAGGAATTTTGATCTAATGAACTTTTACCCACCTTGACCTAAATCATCTCCGGCTATGACCCACACAATCCCTATAAAAAGTGGGTTTGGTTAAATTGATATACTTATTATCAGCAACCAATCCAATAGGTGGTAAGAAGTGTCAATTAAACAGAACTGCCATGAAAAACAACGATAAGATAGCGTCCATCATGACTCATGATGTGGTCACTTGCGATATAAACAAGCCCCTAAAAGAAATCAACGACCTCTTTTCTGATCACAGGATCAGACATATTCCCATCACCGCTGAGGGCAAACTAGTTGGGATCATGAGCCAGACCGACATCATGAGAATCAGTTTTGGTCATGCCTTTGATGATGAAAATGACGATACAGACGATGCTTTTTTTGACATGCTGTCCATCAATCAGATCATGAAGCACAGCCCGGAGACCGTCTCGTCAGACCAGGACATCTGCTCGGCAGCCGAGACCTTTGCCAGCAAGGAGTTTCATGCCCTGCCGGTGGTCGACAATGACAACCTTGTGGGAATCGTGACCACCACGGATATCATTAAGTACTTTTTGGCTAATTAGGGGCTTTCAAGGGATTCTATCTTCTTTTCAGGAGATTCTTCGTCGTGTCCCCTCAGAATTGCGAAATCGTCTGCTCAATAATATCACAGCACTCATGCAGCTGCTCCTCGGTCATGACGAGTGGGGGCGCGAAACGAATGATGTTACCATGAGTGGGCTTGGCCAGTAAGCCATTGTCCCGAAGCTTGAGACAGATGTTCCAGGCAGTATCAGATTCTTCTGTATCGTTGATCACAATGGCATTGAGAAGGCCCTTTCCACGAACGAGCGTCACCAAATCACTTTTTGCGATGAACTGCTCCATTCTTTCCCGGAAGATCTTGCCCAATCGCTCTGCATTGTCAGCCAGCTTTTCACCCTGCACCACGTCCAGGGCCGCCATGGCGATTTTCGCAGCTAACGGGTTGCCTCCAAATGTCGAACCATGCTCACCCGGCCGTATCACATCCATAATGTCATCATTGGCCAACACCCCTGAGATGGGATAGCATCCACCGGAAATGGCCTTTCCTAATATCAATACATCAGGTTTTACGTCTTCATGATCACAAGCCAGCATTTTGCCCGTACGGGCGATTCCCGTTTGGATTTCGTCGGCAATGAAGAGCACATTTTTTGACTTACAAAGGTCGAAAGCTCCTTTCAGAAATCCCTCATCCGGCACATACACTCCTGCTTCCCCCTGGATGGGTTCTACCAGGAATCCGGCGACATTGGGATCTTCCAAAGCTTTCTCCAAAGCGTCAAGATCATTGTAGGGCACCTTCACAAAGCCGGGACTCAATGGCCCAAAGTTCTTGTATGATCCTTCATGACTCGAGAAGGAAATGACCGTAGTGGTTCGTCCATGAAAGTTGTTTTCGCAAACTATGATCTTGGCTTGATCTGCCTCTACTCCCTTTACCTCATAGGCCCAACGGCGGGTGATTTTAATGGCCGTTTCCACACCCTCTGCCCCGGTATTCATGGGCAGGAGCTTGTCATACCCAAAAAGGTCGCACATGTATTTGGAGTATTCTCCGAGCACATTATTGAAAAACGCTCGTGAGGTTAAGGTAAGTGTATCGGCCTGAGCCTTAAGGGCTTCAACGATCCGTGGATGACAATGTCCCTGATTCACTGCCGAATAGGCCGACAGAAAATCATAATATCTCTTCCCCTCTACATCCCAGAGGAATACGCCTTCACCTCTAGCCAATACAACCGGAAGTGGATGATAATCATGGGCTCCGTAGTTTTCCTCTAGTTCTATCGCTTGCTGACTTGTCATTTCATTAATCATTTTGGGTACTGTTTGTTGTTAACCCAATATACGTATTTCAGCTGTGAATTATAAAACTAACTGCCCCAGTAAAAGAGGCCATCCACATCAATTGACTTATACTGACCTGCTTCCAATTTTGTCCATCCAACAAGACCAAAACTAGTTTTAACGAGATATCTTTTTTCACTCTCATAGATACCATCAGAAATAAGTATTTCTACTTCGTAATTCTCTGGAAGCGAGGCAATTTCATTGACCATTTCTTTCTCGCTATAAATCTTAATTGGTTTTAAGGTTTTTGATTTTATTCCAACGTAGTTGAATGGTTGCTTGACTTCTTCAATACCATCTCCAGTCAATCTGTATTTCTTTCTAACCAAATAATCTGTTCCTATATGACTGATTGAGTAAATATTTCCATTACCCGGGACGAACAACTGTGATGCCGATATCCTGCCGACAGGTTTTGAGTAATCTTCGTTTTTGTAAATGGTGTAACCCCAACTACAGCAACATGTAAGGTTATACTCGAAAACGTAATAGTCTTTCGATGAAGAATTGATTTTGGTCGAAATCACCTTTATTTTATCTCCATCACATTCTCCAGAATGAAATGGGTCATTATTCGGTAAGTCACTCCTTTTAACATTAAATACTTTAGAAATAGATGCATCAAATGATATAGACTGTTCCATTAATTCAGTCTTTGACCCAACTTCAATTTTAGTCAAATATGAAAATGGTTCTTTCTTAGTCTGACCTGAAGTTGTCAAGCCGGTTATTAACAATGCAATAAGAAATAATATTCTCATGATTTTTAAATTAACTGTGAATCATCAACTTCGCGAAGCTCAAAAGCAGGGTTTTGTCCCCGGCTTTTTCAAAGGTGATGTGGGCCTTTTTGTTGATGCCCTGTACTTCGATTTTGTTGACCTTTCCAAAGCCAAACTTAGGATGCTCCACCTTCATTCCCTCCTCAAGATTAGAAGTATCGCTGGGCACAAAGCTCGATGAAGGCTTGTGATAAATAGCATTCGGAGCGGGACGATTCGGTTTTTGAACCGTCTTCGAAATAAAGCTCTTGGCGTAATCATTGCCCGGTGAGGATGGAGCACTGAACTTGTGGTTTACTTTAATATAGTCCTGATCGATCTCTTCTAAAAACCGGCTTGGCTCACAGGTCTTCAAACGTCCGAAGCGATAACGCGTCAAAGCATAGCTCATGAATAGCTTCGTTTCTGCCCTGGTGATCGCCACATAAAACAACCGCCTTTCCTCTTCCAGATCCTGCCTCGAACTGATCATCATCTGCGAGGGAAACAAATCCTCCTCCAATCCTACGACAAAGACATTCTTAAACTCTAGTCCCTTGGCCATGTGAATGGTCATCAAGGTTACAAAATCCCGATCCTCGTCCTTGTCGTCATCTGCATCTGTGAGCAGGGCTATCTCCTGGATAAAGGCCGCCATGCTCTTGTCCTCCGTATCAGGGTTATCGACAAACTCCTTTACCCCGTTTAGTAATTCCTGGACGTTTTCGTAGCGGTTTCGCCCTTCGATGGTTTTGTCATCGTAGAGCTCTTTGAGCAAGCCGGAATTCTTGGCAATTTGAGAGGCCGCTTCGAAGGCATCTTTCTTCTCAATGGCCAGTTTGAAGCTCTTTATTAGCGTCACAAACTGCTCAATAGCCCCTGCAGATCTCCCCCCGATAAAGTGCCCTGCATTCTGCACCACATCCCAAAGAGTAATATCGTTTTCGGCAGAGGCAACCATTATTTTATCCACAGTCCCCGGTCCAATACCACGTTTCGGCAAGTTGATGATCCGGCGAAAAGCCTGCTCATCACTCTGGTTGACAGAAAATCGAATGTACGCCAAGAGATCTTTGATTTCTTTTCTCTGATAGAAAGACAGCCCACCGATGATTTTGTACTTGATGTTATTTCGGCGAAGGGCTTCTTCTATCGCCCTTGATTGGCTGTTGGTTCTGTATAGGATGGCAAAGTCCGAATTCTTGAATTGCTTATTGACCTTCTCCTCAAAGATCGCTGAGGCCAACAGCTTCCCTTC
This sequence comes from Reichenbachiella sp., assembly GCA_965222305.1. Taxonomy (GTDB): domain Bacteria; phylum Bacteroidota; class Bacteroidia; order Cytophagales; family Cyclobacteriaceae; genus Reichenbachiella. The sequence goes on along the minus strand of OZ244943.1, from coordinate 4,647,786 downwards.
TTCGTTGTCCGATGTGGCTTTGATCAGCTCAATTAACTCACCGTCCGTATTATCTGTCCAGACGCTTTTTCGGAGCTGGTTTTTGTTTTTGCTGATCACAGAATTCGCCGCTCCTACAATGTTCTTAGAGGAGCGATAGTTCTGCTCCAGCTTCACCACCTTGAGTTCAGGATAGTCCTTTTCAAAATTCAGAATGTTTTGAATATCCGCCCCACGGAAAGCATAGATACTCTGGGCATCATCTCCCACCACGGCGATATTTCGCCTCACAGCGGCCAGTTTTTTGGTGATCAAGTACTGTGACACGTTCGTATCCTGAAACTCATCCACCAGCACGTACTTAAACCGCTGCTGGTATTTGTTGAGTACGTCGATATGGTCGCGGAAAAGGACGTTGGTATTAAAAAGCAGATCATCAAAGTCCATCGCATCGGCCTTGAAGCACCGCTGAACATATTCCTTGTAGATTCGGCCCATTTCAGGCTTACCGTTATCTACATCGTCTTGCTTGTAGATCGGGTTGTTATTGTACTCCTGCCAGGAAACCAGGCGGTTTTTCGCTCCCGAGATCCGGTTGAGCACGACATTGGGTTTGTACACCTTGTCATCCAATCCAAAGAACTTGACAATGTTTTTGATAAGGGATTTAGAGTCATCCGAATCGTAAATCGTGAAATGGCTTGGGTAACCCAATCGATCCGCTTCTGCCCTGAGTATCCTTGCAAACACGGAGTGAAAAGTTCCCATCCAAAGGTTTCTGGCATCACTTCCTACTTCGGATTCAATTCTTTGTCGCATTTCCTTGGCTGCCTTATTGGTAAAGGTCAACGCCAAAATAGAGAATGGTTCTTCGTTGTGTGCCTTGATCAGATGCGCAATCCTATAGGTAAGCACACGGGTCTTCCCTGAGCCTGCACCCGCTATGATCATGCAGGGGCCTTCTACGTTTTCCACCGCCTCCCGCTGAGGAGGATTGAGGCTATTCAGATATTCGTAAGGATTTGATTCCGGCATTCAAGAGTTGCATTTCAAGCGAACTGCAAACTTACCAAGGCAGAGGGATTTTTTGATGTCAAACTCTGGCAAAGTTGACCGAAATGAAGGTGGTAAAGCAATTGAATTACGCAGAGGGCAATGACAAAACCTTTGGCCATGTTATGAGCCTTTCTCCACCTGCTCCTCCAGGGACTTGTACCAATCCTCGCCATACTTTCGGATCAGCGGTTCTTTGAGAAATTTGTAGACGGGTACCTTGAGTTCGTCTCCCAGCTTGCAGGCCGGGCTGCAGATATGCCATCGGTCGTAGTTGAGCGCATCGTAGTGGTCGTACTTGGTGATGCGAATGGGATAGAGATGGCAGGAAATAGGTTTGCGCCAAGAGATCTTTCCGTCGTTGTAGGCCTGCTCGATCCCGCATTTGAGAATTCCGGCTTCGTCGTAGATCGCAAACGCACACTCTTTCCCTCCAATAGTCGTAGTGGAATAGTCTCCTTCTTCATCCAAAATGTGAGTGCCATGCTCACGAATGGCCTCACGACCATCCGGCATGAGATAGGGCATGATCGCATCGAGGTTTTTTTCCAGTTCGGGCAGTTCGTCCGCCTCCAGCGGTGCACCCAGGTCACCTTCCACACAGCATGCCCCTTTGCATTTTTGCAAATCGCATACAAAATTCTTTTCCTTTAGGTCATCAGACAATACGGCGTTACCTACTATGATCATAACTGCAAAATTATGGAATTCAGCCTTTGGTGACAACCGAAGGAGCTATCGCAAAAATATATATCGGCAAGAATCTGCTTAGGCGAGATACGTATCGATCTCAGAAAGAATCTCGTTGGTAAGCGGCTTGGTAAAAAGCTTTTGCACCTCACGGTACTGATCAGCCAGCTCTGCATCCTGATAGTATTGAGAGGATGTAAGCACAAAAAGTTTTATTTTTTCGCTGTCCATGGCGCTCATCATCTTACGGTACTCACGGATGAAATCCCAGCCGCTGATGGTAGGCATATTGATGTCCAATAGGATCACATCGGGCAAATCCTTGGAGTTGTTGTCCACCAGTTCCTCCAGGTAGTTCAATCCCTTGGTGGAGCTTGTCACGGACTCTACCACGTATTCAGCATTATAATCTTTGATGACCTTGGTACAGATTAGGTTGTTGATTTCGTCATCATCGATTATTAAGATTTTCGTTTGATCTGCCATAGGGGAATTAGGTGCAAAAAATCTGGTTAAAGACTGTTAATATAAGAATAAATCGATAAACGAATCAAATTAATGATCCCGATTTTTTTGGCTAACTTAAGAAATAAAATCTAACTATGAACCCAATTTGACCGTCTAATGTTTATCACCAAAACCAAATTCAATAAATAATAAATCCATCATGAAAAAACTATTGATTTTATCCCTGGCCCTGATCGTATCTATTGGCTCAAAAGCACAAGAACAGCGAGCCAGCCCGCCAAAAATTGCCTCAGCAGACCTGGGGGGAAATACTGTAACGATCAAGTACAGCAGTCCTTCTGTAAAAGACCGCAAAATATGGGGAGGACTGGTGCCTTACGATAAAGTATGGCGCACCGGGGCGAATGAAGCCACAACACTTGAAGTGTCGAAAGACTGCAAAGTGGGCGGTCAGGATCTGAAAGCCGGGAAGTATGCATTGTTTACTATTCCGGGTAAAGATAGCTGGACAATCATCATCAACTCTGAACCCAACCAGTGGGGTGCCTACAAATACGATCAATCGAAAGACGTCTTTAGATTTTCTGCTAAGCCAAAAAAAGCAGACAAAGCGGAGATGTTTACGGTAGAGATATCCAAAGACGGCCAGGTCACCATGACATGGGACGAGCTGGCTGTACCTTTCGAAATCAGATAATTCGAGCTAAAAACGAAAAAAAGAGGCTGCTTCTATTGTAGAAACAGCCTCTTTCTATTTAGCAAAATCTTAATCATTAATCGTATTATTGCGATATTATCACTTTCATATTGGTATTATTAATCATCTTTGAATTTTGAAACACAGGTAACACTATGAAAAACCTAATAATACTATGTACCGGTAATAGCTGCCGCAGCCAGATTGCAGAGGGCTACTTCAGGCACTTTGCCAGCGACCAGCTCAATGTCTACAGCGCAGGCATCGAAACCCACGGCGTAAATTCTGGGGCGATAAAAGTGATGGACGAAGATGGAATCGACATATCAGCCCACACCTCCAACAACATCGAGGAGTATCTGGATATTGACTTTGATCACATCGTCACGGTGTGCGATCATGCGAAAGAAAACTGCCCCTATATCCCCGGTACAGGCGAGCGCTCGCACTACAACTTCCCCGATCCCGCCAAAGCCACGGGTACAGAAGAGGAAATCCTCTCGTCATTCCGTTCTACCCGTGATATGATCAAGGAGTACGCACAAAACTATGTAAAGGAAAGAGGGCTCTAAACGGGACCCTCTTTTGACCCAAAAGAGATATTTTTGGGTAAACGCCTTTCATGAAAATTCTCCTCGCCCCGGATTCCTTCAAAGACAGCCTTTCGGCAAACGAGGTTTGTGAGGCACTCAAGAGGGGAATTCTTAAAGCCCTTCCCCAAGCACAAATCGTTAGCCTCCCGATGGCTGATGGAGGCGAAGGCACACTCGAAACGCTGGTTGGATCACAAAAAGGAAGAACCGTAACGTCCCTGGTGAATGACCCTTTGGGAAGGCCAATCGAAGCGGCCTACGGCATGGTCGGCAGTACAGCCATCATCGAAATGGCCCGAGCCTCAGGTCTGGAATTGCTCAAACCTGAGGAAAGAAATCCGCTAAAAACCTCCACCTATGGCACGGGACAATTGATCCTGGATGCCTTGAATCAAGGCTGTCGCCATTTCATCATTGGCATTGGCGGTAGTGCCACCAACGACGGGGGTGCCGGAATGCTCCAGGCCCTTGGAGTCAGGTTTTTGGGTGGTGACGGAAACGAAATCCAAGTAGAGGGAGGGAATTTAGATGACATTGCTCGTATCGATAATTCTAATTTGGACTCCCGAATTGTTCAATCAAAAATCCGGGTAGCCTGCGATGTAACCAATCCACTCTTAGGAGAAAATGGAGCTTCGCATGTTTTCGCCGCTCAGAAAGGAGCCGACAAGTCCATGATCGAAACGCTCGAAATGGGATTGGCAAACTTCTCGGAAAAGACCCGGCAGATCGTAGGGCAGGATTTCTCGCTGATGCCAGGGGCTGGGGCCGCAGGGGGCATTGGATTTGGGCTGATGGCTTACCTGGGGGCTCAACTTCGATCGGGGTTTGAGATAGTCTCAGAATGGGTGGGCCTGGAAGAAGAAATACAGAAATCCGATCTCATCATCACCGGGGAAGGAAAGATCGACGAGCAGTCAAGATATGGAAAGGTTCCCTCGGGCGTTGCTCAACTGGCCAAGAAGCATGGCAAACCTGTGATCTGCATCGCCGGGCAAAGAGGGAATGTGAGGGAAATTGAAAAGGATTTCAAAGGGATTTATTCGTTGATGAAGAAGGGGGAGAATGTGGAGTATGCCAAGAACAATGCGGCGAGGCTGTTGGAGGAGAGGGTATTATCGATCCTGCTCAAAACCTGACAGGTTTTTCTTCTCTGCGGCAAAAACCTGTCCGGTTTAGCCCTCCTAATATCCATACTTCTCCTTCCACATCTGACGCAGACGGGTACGCATCTCCTCCTCACGAGGATTTTTACCCGGATCGAAGAATTTGGTACCCTTGACCTCTTCGGGCAGAAACTCAAAGTCTACAAAATTACCGGCATGGTCATGAGCGTACTGATACCCTTTGCCATAGCCGATTTCTTTCATCAGTTGCGTAGGTGCGTTTCGTATTTCCAGAGGTACGGACAGATCCCCGGTCTTGCTGACCAAGCGCTGAGCCTCGTTGATGGCCACATAAGAGGCATTGCTCTTCGCAGAACAAGCCAGGTAGATCACACATTGGCTGAGTATGATCCGGGCTTCCGGGTATCCGATGACGTTCACCGCCTGGAAAGCATTGTTGGCAATAACCAGAGCAGTAGGATTGGCGTTGCCAATGTCCTCCGATGCCAGGATCAACAATCTACGAGCGATGAATTTCACATCCTCCCCTCCTTCGATCATACGGGCCAAATAATAGACCGCCGCATTGGGATCACTCCCGCGAATGGACTTGATAAACGCCGAGATAATGTCATAATGCATCTCCCCGCTTTTGTCATAGATCGCCGCTTTACGCTGGGCTATTTCCATGACCCAATCATCCACAATTTCAGCTTTGTCACCGTCCTGCGATTCGATCACCAGCTCCAGCAGGTTGAGCAGCTTTCTACCATCCCCACCGGACAGCCTGAGCAAGGCCTGGTCTTCTTTGATCTTGATTTTTTTCTTCGACAGGAATTCGTCCTCCTTCAGGGCATTGTCCACCAGTTGGAGCAATTCCTCCTTGGAGAGGGCATTGAGCGTGTAGGTCTGGCACCTCGACAGCAGGGCCGAGTTGACCTCAAAGCTGGGGTTTTCTGTAGTAGCGCCTATCAGGGTAATCTGTCCTTTTTCCACTGCACCAAGTAAGGCATCCTGCTGGGATTTATTGAACCGATGGATCTCGTCGATAAACAATATGGACTTTGACCCAAACCTGGCTTTCTGGATCACCTCCCTGATGTCCTTTACCCCGGAGCTTATAGCACTTAACGTATAGAAGGGCATTTTAGCAGAATTGGCGATGATGTTGGCAATAGTCGTCTTGCCCACCCCCGGAGGCCCCCATAGGATCATGGAGGGCACTGCCCCGGAATCTACCGCCCGCTTCAATATCCCTTTCAGATGATCCTGACCTACCAGTTCATCGAGGGTATTGGGCCGTAGCCTTTCTGCCAAAGGGGTGTTGATTCCTGCCATAATTTGAGAAGGTGAAATTAGATAATATTTGAATCAATACGGCATGGGGCTTGACAGGTTTGTCAGGATTAGGTTGTAGTTCGCGAGGACACGAATCACGGCCACCCTGAGGTTTGTGAGCCACAAACCTCGGTTGCTATACTTAATCGTAAGGACGCAAACCATGGCTGCACAGCCAAAAATTGTACGATTAGTCGTTGGATTCGTCAGCGGGCTGTTCTGCTGGAGGCACAGGATCAGTGGTCTCCTCCTGGTCAATCACCTGCTGCAAGGTCTCCGGGTCTACCTCCAAAGAGTCTGATGGCGCTTGCTTTTTCTTCTTTTTGAAAAGTCCCTTTTTTTCTTCTTCTAAACCCAATGAGTCAGCTTCCCAGCCTTCTTCTAGCATTTGCTGGGCCAGTTGCTCAGGGGTAGGCGGTGGAGGCCGGTTGTCCACTAGCAATTCACCAAAATACTTATTGTAATACTCCTGCTCCTGATTGTAAGGGTTATGCGGGTGATAACGGTATTTGTACTTAGGCCCGTCATCATCCGTCACCGGAAATGCTTCGCTGGCATCAGCCAACACCATGGTCGAGTCCATGCCTAAGGAATCTCCAGCCGCCAACTGCAGAGAATCATTGCTGGCCAATTCCATAGCAATGACGTCTACCTCCTCACGGTAGTAAGCCGGATCGGGCGCAGGGTTGCCCAGCACATTGACCTTTGGAGCGGTCATCAACTCGTAATTCTTTCTGAAAAGGCTGGTTTTCTTATTTACACCATACTTTGTGCGGCGAGAGGCCATTGCCATTTTAGGAGTGCTGTCATTTTCAAAGAGGGAATACCGAGCCCAGCGAACCGAGTCGTTCAAAATGTAGGTGCTCTGAAATGCAGGACATACCACGTTATCCTTACATCCAACAAACACAACACATAACACAAACCATATGAGAACTATCGTTCTTCTCACAAATTTTATTCAATGGTTATTTAAGCAGGCGGAGACACATGTCTAACTACCAAATTTGTAGAATATTTCGCTCAAAGTGTAATAATATAGCTCCCTATCCCTTCGTACCACCTACAGGCAGTTGTATTTTACTACTTATTCTTAAAATAATCCTATAAATACCAGGTATCCGAATTATGAAAGGGATTCCAGCTTGGCTTTGTCCTTTTTTGGCAGGGCTGATACCACCAGACCGTAGGAATCATCCACCCAATCGAAAATCTGCCGGTCGGTTACCGTGCCATCAGCATATACGCTATTCCAATGCTTTTTGCTCATGTGATAACCCGGTCGTACGCAGGTATATTGTTCACGAAGTTCTATCGCAAGTTCAGGCTCACACTTAAGGTTGACGTACTGAAAATCTTCAATATCAAACAGCGCAAACATCTTATTCATCACCTTGAAAACCAGCACATTTTCCCCGAAAGGGAAGCCCTCGGTCACCCCAGGCTTTGACAAGCAGTAGTCTCGTAGTGACTCGACATCCATTAGAAGAATATCTTTTTGGATATGAAATAGATCAGGCTGAGTAAGAAGACAATGATCGCAACCTTGTTGATGCCGTGCATCATACGGAGGTTCAAATCGGGTTTTTGATCCGGATCTTTCTTTCTGAAGAAGTAGCCAAAAACTTCACCCAGTGCAAAAAAGCCCTTCATACCGCTTTTCTTTTCTTCCTGTTCCATATCTCTCAATTCAATATTTCTTCCACTTTGTCGGCCTCCACCCAGTTGCCGTCTTCTTTGATGATCTCTATGAGTTCGTCTACGGCGTTTTCTGAGGGTACTGATCTTTTCACGACCTCCTGCCCTTTGTATAGGGTAATCTTTCCTTTTCCTGACCCAACATAGCCGTAGTCCGCATCTGCCATTTCTCCCGGGCCATTGACGATGCAGCCCATGATCCCGATCTTTACCCCTTTTAGGTGATCTGTCCGCTTGCGGATCATGGCGGTGGTCTCCTGGAGGTCAAACAACGTACGACCACAAGATGGACAAGAGATGTATTCGGTCTTGGTCATCCGCGTACGAGCCGCCTGTAGTATCCCAAAGGCCGTCTCATTTTCTGCCTTTTTGTTGCCCAGTCCTCGTAGCATCACCCCGTCCCCGAGCCCATCGATAAGGAGCCCTCCCAGATCTGTGGCTGCATATAGTTGGAACAATTCCAGCTCAGAAACAGAAACTGTATGATCCATGACGACCGGCAGATCCACGTTTTGCAGGATCAACTCGAATATAAACCGCCGGAGAGAGGCCATAGCATGGGAGTTGGTCGTACTAAGTAGCAGGGTAGTTTGGTTCAAACCTTTCAGCTGTGTCACAAGATCAAGATTCGCAGCGTCGACCTTCAGAAAAGAAATCTGATCAGAACCGATCTGACCTATTTCCTTTTCTGTGAAAACAGGATACTTGTTTTCCTTATCTTCCAGGTTCAGCCATACGAAATGATCCACCAATTCTTTCAGCCCATTGGGCAGCATAAACTCGACCGGATGGTTGCCTGTATAGAGGTAATCCGCTCCCAGGTCATTCATACGCCATTTGTCAGGTTCTGGCAGATAAAAGTGGCCAATTTCCTTGAGGTCAGACATCTCTTCGATCGGCCGGTCACTAAAATCGGCAATGACCCTTGGCACATTTTGATCTCCCAGATTGAGCACCTCTCGGGTCTCTCGTCTATGGTAGACGAAAGGATCTACCGGTATTTCTGCAATAGGCTCGATGGCCTCGCGACCGCTACGATCCAGATATCGATCTACCAGTGCTTTGGCGACGGGGGCTTCAAACTCAGGTTCTTCCGTCAAGGATACCCGCACCGTATCCCCAAGACCATCCTCGAGCAAAGCGCCAATGCCCACAGCTGACTTTATGCGACCGTCTTCTCCTTCACCCGCTTCGGTCACTCCAAGGTGTAGCGGATAAGCAGGTAGTCCTTCTTCCTCCAGCTTATGGACGAGCAATCGATAGGCCTGCACCATCACCCGGGTATTGCTGGCCTTCATGGAAATGACAATGTCGTGATAGTCGAGATCTACACAGATTCGGAGGAATTCGAGTGCTGACTCCACCATTCCCAGCGGGGTGTCCCCAAATCGGCTCATGATCCGGTCAGACAGTGAGCCATGGTTGGTACCGATACGCATGGCCGTACCTCGCTCCTTGCAGATCTTTACCAGCGGGGTGAACTTCTCACGAATGCGCTCGAGCTCCGCCTGATAAGATTCGTCGGTGTAATCGATATCCTCAAATTTCTTCTTATCGGCATAGTTGCCGGGATTGACGCGCACCTTTTCTACAATCTCTGCAGCCAGTTCGGCTGCATTGGGCGTGAAGTGGATATCGGCTACCAGGGGTACATTGTAGCCGCGCTGCCTGAGCTCCGCTTTGATATTTTCGAGGTTTCGAGCCTCATTCATGCTGGGCGCCGTGATGCGCACGTACTCGCAGCCGGATTCCACCATACGAATGGTCTGCTCGACAGATCCCGGAGTGTCCATTGTGTCGATGGTAGTCATGGATTGAATGCGTATCGGATTTTCGCCCCCGAGCGGTACGCCCCCAATGTTTACTTCAATGGTTTTTCTTCTCTGGTAAGAGGTAGTAGAGTCGCAGTATTTTTTTGTACCCAAAGCCTTCTTGTTTAGAACCGTAAAAATAGAAGGATCAGCTTGAAAAGGCAGCATCACTATGTCTTCGATTTGCCATTCATCACACAAATACGCATGTCAGTGCAAAAGGGGTATCCTCCGCAACTTAATTTCTGTTTCTTAGTTTTATAGAATATTCAATTTTTTCCTAATCAATTAATCCAAAGATGAAAAAAATCAATTTCCTGCTTGTCATTCTCGTGATGCTTTCCGGAGCGTTGTATCAACCACTCGCAGCGCAGAAGAAAAAGAAAAAATCCAAAACAGAAGAACCAGCCAAGGACAACAAAGATGATAAGAAAAAGATAGCCGATGCCGTAAAAGGCCACAGCCAAATCGATGGTCTGTTTACTTTTTACCAGGACTCCACGTCCGGATCTCTAAAGATGCTGGTCAAAACCGATCAGATCGGAAAGGAATTCATTCATTTCTACTATTGGGAGAATGGAGCTGTTGAGGTTTCAGTGTCCAAAGGAGGCTATGGAAGTGAATACATTTTTGTAATTAATAAATACTTCAACAAGATAGAAATTGAGAAAATCAATACCTCATTTTACTTCGATCCCGAAAGCGCGCTTAGTAAAGCCAAAGATGCCAACATAGCCAATAGCATCTTATTCTCTGGAGAAATCAAAGCAGGTAGTGAGGAAGAAGGCGGCTACCTTATCGATGTGGATCCTCTGTTTCTCAAGGATGATCTGGCCATAATCGACCGAACTCAGTTTAGGAAAAATCCTAAGGCATTTAAACTGGGAGGCATGAGCAAGGATAAAACAAAGGTGAAGGCGGTAAGAAATTATGAGAAAAACTCTGATGTGCTCGTAGAATATGTGTACGAAAACAAGAAAATTGATAATCTGAATAGTGAGGCTATTGTAGATGCCCGCAACATCAGTATGCTGGTTCAGCACTCATTTATCGAAGTACCCGACAATGACTATGAACCTCGCTATGACGATCCGAGGGTTGGCTACTTCCTCAACTACGTGACAGACCTCACTGCCACAGATGTGGTCAACTACCGTGACATGATCAATCGCTGGCACCTCAAGCGCAAAGACACTACCGCAGCGCTATCTGAGCCCGTGGAGCCTATCACCTGGTGGATCGAAAACACCACTCCGGTCGAGTTTAGAGAAACCATCAAAGAAGGGGTGCTGCAATGGAACAAGGCCTTTGAAAAGGCCGGATTTAAAAACGCCATGGTGGTAAAAATACAACCCGACACGGCTACGTGGGACGCAGGAGATATGCGCTACAATGTACTTAGATGGACCTCCTCTCCTAATCCCCCATTTGGAGGCTACGGCCCCAGCTTTACCAACCCCAAGACCGGTCAGATACTTGGGGCCGACATTATGCTGGAGTACATCTATCACACCAACCGTGTGTTGTACTCAAATCTCTTTGAGACCAGCTCAGAAATGCTGGATCCCAGGATGTGCAGCGCAGCAAGGGTAATGCACGACAATACCATGCTAGGTTTGGCCGCACTTAAGGCTGCCGGAGCACCGGATAATGAAATGGAAGGCCTGAAAAAAGAGGCAATGCTCGAGCTCATCATGCACGAAGTAGGCCACACCCTCGGCCTCAACCACAACATGAAGGCGAGTCAGCTATTCAGCCCGTCGCAGCTCGCGGATAAGGACTTCATAAAAGGGAAAGCCCTAACAGGATCGGTCATGGACTACCTTGCCATCAACCTGACCGTTGATCGCAGCAAGCAGGGCCAGTACTTCTCTCCCACAGTAGGGCCATATGACGAGTGGGCCATAGAGTATGGCTACCACTGGGACGACAGTCCGGAAAACCTGAAAAGAATTCTCTCCCGATCCACAGAGCATGCGCTACAGTTTGGTAATGATGCCGATGACATGCGTGCATCCGGACGAGGCATTGACCCTAAGGTAATGATCGGAGACCTGTCCAATGATCAGATCTCTTACTCTATAGACCGCTTCAAAGTGACCAATGATGTCATGAAGGAAATTCAAGAGCGCTTCAGTGTAGAAGACCGATACTATGATGAATTGAGGATTAACTATCATATTCTCTTGAGAAACCAGCGTGTAGCCGGTCGGGTGATGTCCCGTTTCATTGGCGGAGTATATGTAGATCGAGGAGTGGTAGGACAGGAGGGTGCGACTAAGCCATTCGTTCCAGTAGCCTATAACGATCAGAAAAGAGCCATGAATGCATTGGAAACCTATGTATTTAGCCCCAAGGCATTTGAAGCTCCCGAGGGTTTATTCAACTATCTATCCTATCAAAGACGTGGATTCTATCATTATGGAAACAATCAGGATCCTCATGTACATGATTGGATCATTAGGATGCAGAAAGATGTGTTGGATCAACTACTACACAAAAACACCCTCCAAAGAATTGTGGATAGTGAGCTGTATGGCAATAAATATGTACTGAGTGAATATATGACGGATCTGAACAATGCCATATTCAAGGCGGATGCGGTATCAAACGTCAATACCAAGAGGCAAAATCTACAGATAGAATACACACAGCGCCTGATCAACATACTGGACGAAAAGAGCGGCTATATGCCGGCGAGTAAATCAATGGCGCTATACAATCTCAAGGCCATCAAAAGGATCGCTGCCACCCAGCGTGGTAACGTAGCCACCCGTGCACACCGCCAGCATCTGACCTTTATGATCGATGATGCATTGGAAAATTAGGTATAAGGAAACTTGAATTTAAAGCCCTGTCCGAGGACAGGGCTTTTTTTTGGCACTGATGCCAAAGTAGGAATGCTTTTCTTTACCAGACTAAGAAATTGAATCACTAGTTTTGAATGAAACAAACGCATTTCTTATGGATGCTGGTAAGGAACATGCAATGGACCATGGTGAGATTAATCCTGATCCTACTACTCGATTAGATCTTTTCGCTACCAGCCCAAGTCCAGTCATTCTGGTCTTGGATCGGGTGACTGATCCTCTTAACCTTGGCGTCATCCTGAGATTAGCTGATGCCGGACGTCTAGCCGGAATCTATGGTTATCAAACCGAGATCAACCTAAAGTCCAGACGCCTGAATCGAATTTCGAGGCAAACCATGGATCATGTGAGCTTTCAATGTGTGGATACGATTGACGAAATCAAATCACTGAGCAAAACCTATACGCCCATAGCCCTGGAGTACACCAATCAGAGCATCCCATATCACCAATATACTAAGCCTGATCCTTGCATGCTGGTATTAGGAAGTGAGCGAAATGGTGTGTCAGACGAAATGCTTGAGCTGTGTCACACAAGCCTGCATATACCCATGCTGGGGATGAACAGCTCCATGAACGTCTCCACTGCAACAGGGATAGTGTTGTATCATTTACTCAATGTTATGAAAAGACTGGGGTCGTAGAAGAATAGGTTCTTGCTTATATTTGATTATGGGTCAAAGAAGCCCAAACAAAAAACTGCTAACCGATAATTACAGAACTATGAACTGGATGAAATTCAACAAAACCTTTGAGATCGCAGGAGCTACCACTTTCGTACTCCTTGCCATTGCCAGGATAATGCACTTGATCTCCCTTGAGACATTTCTCTGGTCAGCCGCTGCCATTTTGCTAGCAGGAATCATGGTGGGAAGGCAAATCATTACTTCCCTTGCTAAAAGAGTCCAAGAGCTGGAAGCAGGTCAGGATTAACGATGTAATGATTGAATTCAGAGAAATCTGGACTCACCCCTACATTTACAAATCCCCCAACTGTGGCCTGATCACGAGATCCTCCACCACAGAGCTTTCGGATAAGGAATAAGCACTCCACAAGGCATCTGCCACGTCGCTGGCTTTCATCATGCGTTCTTCAGGGACATCTGCGCCCTCCCAGCTGGCAGTATACGTAGCCCCTGGTAGGATCGAAGTGACCCGAACACCGTGAGGTTTCATTTCTTCACGCAGTACTTTGGACATGCCATAGAGGGCAAACTTGGAAATACAGTAGGAACCTCCGTTTGGATAGGCCGTAATACTGGCCACGGAGCACATGTTAAAAACGTGACCGGATTTCTTTTCAGCCATTCCGGGAACCAATTGTCTCGTGAGATGATAAGCGCTGTAAAGATTCGTTTCGATCATCATTTCCAGATTTCCTTCTTCTTCATTAACTATTTCACCCGGTACGAACACCCCGGTGTTGTTGACCAGCATATCCAACGAATCGCTGTTTTCTTTGACGAAATCCGCAAATGCATCTACTTCTTCTTTTTTCGACAGATCGGCCTTAAGTGTATGCAGGGTCATATCCGGATACCTGTTCTCCATTTCCTTTTTGAGGGCACGCAGGTCTGATTCACTTCTTGCGCAAGTGAATACATCAAACTCCTCATAGGCTAGCTTTTCAACAATTGCCCTACCTATTCCTTTGGTACCTCCGGATACTACTGCTGTTTTGTTCATTTTTTGTCACTACTATTTTCATTCAAAGTCTCCTACGGGGAGAAGATTAGAGGTGGGTTACTTACTCCACAATTTAACCCACCCCTAGCCCCTCCCACGGAGGGGAATTGCGAGATCTTATTAATTCCATCAGGATTCAACCAATATTAAACACGATCGTAACAATTCTGGAATCATCACAAATATACCCATGACCTATTCCCCAATAGTGCCAGTTAATTGTTATTTTGGTCAGATAAAATCGAATGCATGCGTAGCATAGGCCGCTTTCTTATTTTTATTGGTTCCATGTTCGTCAGACGGGAAAAGTTCATGACCTATGTACGACTGACTGTAGACGAATGCATCAAAATCGGTGTGAATTCTCTCTTTCTGGTGGTGATCGTCTCAACGTTCATTGGTGCGGTGATGACACTACAAACGGCCTACAACCTTATCAGTCCCTTCATTCCTGACTATGTGATCTCACTGGTGGTGAGAGACTCAGTAATTCTTGAGCTCGCCCCGACAGTGATGGCCATAGTGTACGCCGGCAAGGTGGGCTCTAATATCGCCGGCGAACTAGGCACCATGCGCATCACGGAGCAAATCGACGCTTTGGAGGTCATGGGGATCAACTCTGCCTCCTATCTCGTACTTCCCAAAATATTGGCTTCTGTTATCACCTATCCCATGCTTGTTATTTTATCGGCTTTCCTTGCGTTGGTCGGAGGTTATCTGGCGGGAATATTGACAGGCATATTAACTGCGACGGATTACATTTTCGGAATCCGCTATGAGTTCATAGAGTACAACGTCACCTTTGCCATGACCAAATCCTACACCTTCGCATTTCTAGTGGCTGCCATTTCAGCCTACAAGGGCTTTTATACTGAAGGTGGAGCATTGGAGGTAGGAATTGCCAGTACCAGCGCTGTGACCAACAGTTGTATTGGCATCTTGTGTGCTGATTTTATTTTGACCAAACTAATGCTCTAATGATACAGGTCAACAGGATCAGCAAATCCTTCGACGGCAAGGAAATTCTCAAGGACATCAGCGCCACCTTTGACAAGGGCAAGACCAACATGATCATTGGGGCCAGTGGTACCGGAAAAAGTGTGCTACTCAAAAGTATCGTCGGTCTTATACTGCCCGATGAAGGTGAGGTTCTTTATGATGGCCGTGATTTTACCCATGCGGATAAAAATCTAAAAACAGAGATCCGGCGGGAAATTGGTATGCTCTTTCAGGGCGGAGCGCTGTTCGACTCCAAAAATGTAGAACAAAACGTAATGTTCCCGTTGGATGTGCTCACCAAGATGCACAAAGATGAAAAATTGGACCGGGTGAACCACTGCCTTGAGCGGGTGGGGCTTACGGGCTCAAACACTAAAATGCCTTCAGAAATAAGTGGGGGAATGAAAAAACGGGTCGGGATCGCCAGGGCCATTGTAAATGACTCCAAGTACCTTTTTTGTGACGAACCCAACTCAGGCCTTGACCCTCAGACCTCCATACGTATTGATAATCTAATCAAAGAAATTACCGAGGAACTCAACATCACCACGGTGGTGGTCTCTCACGACATGAACTCAGTGATGGAGATCGGAGACAGCATCATATTTATATACAAAGGAGAAAAGCTCTGGGAAGGGAACAACGAGACGATTTTTGATTGTGAGGTCAAGGCACTGGAGGATTTTATATTCGCCAATAACCTCATGAGAAACGTCAAAAAAAGCAGGAGCTGACCGTAGCCAGCTCCCTTCCATAATCGAATAATTCTGATCCAATAGTCCTTTTTACATATTGAACCACATAGCCGTCAACACCGTGAGATAGGATAGAGAGGCTGCTACAAACTTCACAACCCTCCAATACATCTCCTGGCTTTGCTCAACTAGATAGTCGTAGATCATCATGACTCAATTGTTTTGGTGAATATGCTAAGTACCCAATAAATGAGCCAAACTCGAAAATTATTATGCGAACCGCTGTTTTTATTCGATGGTTCGGTGAATGGGTGTACAGCACCGATGAACTAGAACAATGCAGTGACCTGTACCCTTCCCATGTGGATGAGCGGGCGTTCCTGGGACTTTCTGCCTTCATAACCCAGGGATATTTGCAGGCCTGAGATCAGTTTCTGATTGTAGTTGAATTGCCAGGATAAATTGTCTCCCGGTCTAAGGGCATTGAGCAACTCATAGGCCGAAGCAGTGTTTTCTTCGCCGGTGAATTCTATCCGGGTAAAGGAAAATGAGGCACTCAGTGCATTTTGAATTCCCTGTGACCAGCGACCTTCTATTTGTGCTTCCTGGATTTTTGAAAACTCGTCCGTTTCTGCCGCAATGTTTTCTTTTTTGATCATCCCAATGGTGCTGCTCAGTCGGACATTGCTTGTCGGCTGCCAGATAATCCCAGGGCGCAATTCGCTGTGCTCAATCGTATAATTTCTGTTTTCCTGAAACTCCGAGGCATTACGCTTTTCTCCTCGAGAGAGACGGCCGGTCAGGCTGACCTCTCGATTGATATGGTAGCGAATGTTGAGCAGCATCTCCCGGGTTGTACGGCTGTCAATACCTCTGGAGATCAATTGCTTGGATTGGTTTGCACCGTAAGTAAAATCCCCTCCAAGTCCTCTGCCGGATCGATTGTAAAAGAATGTGGAGCGCAGCCCATTTCTTGCGAAGATTAAATCCTGGTTTTCAATATCTCTTTCAAATGGATTGAACCGACCATTAAAACTATCGTCCGTCGATTTCTTATTGGTATTTAGGTTGGTGCGGTTGCTCCATTTACTCAGCCATTCTTTCAATCCACCCCTACCTGACCAGGATCGAGGCATTTGAAAATTGACATTAAAAATGAACACCGTATTGAAGGCATTCACAAAATCCGAAGTGGGCACAAACACCCGGATGTAATTTCGCTCATCAAAATTGATGGCCTCGAAAAACTCGGTCAGATCCTGGATCCCATCATCGTTGAGATCCCTCCAGGTATGCGTACCCTCTCCGGGTGGGACCTGTACATAGATGTACTCCCTGAGAATCTCCCGACTGCTGGAGGTGGCGTAGCTCAGATCGGTCGTTACGTGCTTATCAAAGACAGAATTTCGTGCATTGAGACGGCCGAGGAAGGTATTCTCATCATCCAGTTCGGAATATCGCTCCTTATACTCCAACTCACGATAGGTCAACGTCAGGTTTAGATATTGCGAGGAAGCCTGGGGTGTGGTGAGGGAAGCACTGGCAGTCTTTGATTGGGTAAAGGGAACAAGATTTCCTTCGAGAATACTCTTATCCTCTCTGAGCGTATAATCCATGCGAAATCGCGTTGCCAATGTATCTGCATTCCTCAGGTAAAAATTGTGGGATTGATAGTGCATTGCTGTACTTGTGAGCGAGTCTGTCGCCAATACACCTACCACATTCTGATCAGCCTCTACCCGATAGCCGGGCACCAGGAAAAACCGATCCAGATAAGCCTCGGCATACCATCGCTGCCAATCTGATTTTTCATAGTAGGTTTCATTGTTTAGCTGAAAAAAACCAGCCAACATCTGCACAGGCCCGAGGCTTTGCGCCAATGTGTACTCCTGCTGGGCACCATCGATCGCCTGATCCTTCTTTCTCAAAGAATACCGTGCACTGAGGTAGTTTTTGCTATTCTTCTCTAGTTGAAAGGCAGAATGAAAAATATTGTCGCTGGTGCGAAAGGTATCCGTGCGGGCATTGTAGCTCCAGTTTCGGTCAAACTCCATGGCTCGATATCGATCGATGGGCTTGAAATCCCTACCATCATATTCATAATCCACGTGTCCTGATATTTTATATCCATCAAGGAACGAAACCGGGGCATCCTTTATTAGCAGCCCTGTTTTTTGTGCCAGATCCTTATTGTCATCATTGCCGATCTCCGAGTAAAGGTTCAGATCATGGTTGCTAAAAGCTACCTCGGAATAGACGCTCACGTGCCTCGATAATTCATATGACGCTCCCACAGTCGCCATCTGCCTCATATTGGGGGCAGGTACCAGCCTAACCGGCGCATAGTCTCCCTGGGACTGCCCACCCACCGGCGAAATCCATTGATATTCCCGGCCATTTACATCACTTTGCACCAGTTCATAATCTCCCTGTCCATCCGAGACCTGACTAAAAGACACCTGATACAGATCCTGCGTAGAATCCCTGGAAAAAACGAATATGGTCTGCATATTACCGTCCAGGTCAACTGTATCACGCTGCTCATAGAGCGCAAGGTTGGGATTGAAAGCAACTTGGCGCTCACTGCCGATGGGTACCGGTATCTGATCGTCTCCTGCCAGGCTCATTTGGAGTTTGTCGTCATTGGACAGCTCGAAGGCCAATGGGCGATTGATGTCGTCCTTTTCCCGATAAAAGCCCAGGTTCATAGAGAGCTTACCCAGCCGGAGTTCCTGTTCGGCGTTGAGAATGGAGCGGCTATAGTTTTGGTCTGAGTATTCAAAGGTGACTCTGATCCTGGAAAACTGTGTAATCAAAATGCCCGGATTGAAAGTCAATTCTCCCAGGTTGTAATCAATGGTGTAATCGTTGTTGTACCCTCGCCGCATCAACTTTCCATCCAGATATACTTTTTCGGAGTTGGCGAGTACGATGACAAACCCCTGTCCGTCCGGAGCTCGAAGCTGATAGGGGCCCTGCAGGCCTTCTTCCGCCTGGATTGTTACATCTGCAAACTGGCCTTTGGCACTGGCTACCGTGACACGGGACCGACCCTTGTTGTCATGCGCGTCCAACTTATAGGATACATCCAGTTGCCCTCCAAGCACATTTTTGTAGTACCTCATAAAATTCGACTCTCTGTTTTGGAGTAGCACGTCTCCAGCCTTGAGTGAAAGATCCTGGTTATAAATTTCGATCAACACATTATCAAACTCGCGCAGTTGGAGTGTGTTGCCTTCCGGCTGAAAAGGTACGTTTTGGTCGGTGATGTCTGCCCTGATGTTTAGCTTGTCGGTCAGTGACCCATCCATCTGAAAGTTGAAATTAGAAATCACATTGACACTTTGCGAATTTCCAAAGGTCACACCCCGGGTGAGACTACCTGTTTTGTAAATATTGGGTGTGGAAAACAGTTCCTCTTTTTGACCCGCATTGCCCGGTAGATAGGGCAGCCTAAAGGAGGCCGTGCTGTCGTAGAGGTCTGCTGACTTATGCTTGTATTCAGTGCCCACCCCAATTGGGAAGACTCGGTAGCAAAACTCTATGGATTCGGTCACCGGTTGGCTGAGTGTTAGTTTTCCTGATCCGACATCAAATTCAAAAGGAACTTCCGGCTCTAAAGTGACACTTGACGGGTCGATGAGAAGTGTCTCTTGTATGTTAACCTCGGCATCACCAGCCGGTACAGTAACACAGCGTCGGTTGTCCGCTTGTCCATGGACTTTCGCCCCATAGACCATTAATAACAAAAGTAGAAACCTGGCTCGCATTACGCTGATAACACACAAACGCTAAAATTAGTGAGTTCCGGTGAGCCTTTTGCGGAAATTAGTTGATCATACCCCCGCAAATCCCCAAACTGATTGTCAGATAAATCCCTGCAAGGATGACATAGACCTTTGCCCTATTGCTGGAATAGTTGGAATCCCTTTGTCCTTTCATATGGGCGCGAACGGCCAAAATAATAAGAATCAATGGAGGCCCAAACATCAAAAATGCGAAGAACAGTACAATGGTCATGAGTCCGTCAGAACCTATTTCAAGTAAAATCATTCTCTATAGCTTTTGCAGTTGCTTCAAATAGTCCTTTTTGTCGTCCCTGTAAAAAAGGTTCATTGTTTCGAATGGTATGACGTTGTAATCCTTATCCACAATATGCACGCATGACTTCTTTATGGACCGTACATCAAAGTTATATGCATCCACGAATTGCATGATAATCACACGAAACAAGTTATTGTAAGATAACAAAGGTGCTTCAACTTGCGGTAAGCAGCATAGCAGTGAATGCAGCCTTGTGCTGATGTGGTCCACAGAATTTCCGGTACTGAAAAGTTCGATCATCTGACTGTGCAACTGCTCATCCTGCTCATATACAATTGTGTTTTTACTATTATCAAGGAGATCAGCCGGATTGACATAGCGTGTCAGCGGAAAGACCTCCCCATCAAGCTTCAGGGCATAGCCCATAGCGAGGGCATCAGGATTGCATGGCACCGGTATGATGTCGTCTTCAGAAAAAACTCTGCTTTGCTCAATCAGGCTTCTACGCACCGCAGTGAGTGTGATCCTGTCCTTTTCCTGATCAAAATTATCAAGGCGTCCGGCTATTTGGGTTGGTTGCAGCGTGACACCCCTAACACATCTTTGTTTCAGTGCGTAATTGATGACTTCCCCAATTTCATCATCATTAAGGCCTTTTTGCAGGGTCATCACCAGGGTCGTTGATAAGTTCAGTCGGTTTAAGTGATCCATAGCCTTAGCCCTGGTTTGCGACAAATCTGCACCTCGCATACTTTTGAGCACCTCATTGCGAAAAGAATCGAATTGAAGATATACCTCAAAATCAGGCATATATGTGGCCAGCCGCTCGGCAAATTCATAGTTTTTCGCTATTTCAATCCCGTTGGTATTTACCATAAGATGTCTGATCGGTAAAGATTTGGCATAATCTAATATTTCAAAGAACTCAGGGTGTATAGTGGGTTCACCACCGCTGATCTGTACTACATCTGGTTCTTTTTCATTTTCAACTATGGTGTCCAGCATTCTTTTTACTTCGTCCAGGGTTCTATGCCTGCCATAGGAAGGTGACGATCCTGCATAACACGTGGGACACGTTAAATTACATCGATCGGTCACCTCCACGACGGTAAGGCATGAATGCTGCTCATGATCTGTGCACAATCCACAGTCGTACGGACACCCGAAATGGGTTTTGGTATTGAACCGATAGGGCGTTTCCGACGGTTTGTTATAGTTCCTGATATTCTTGTAATACTCAATATCATCCGCAATCAAAACCTTGGAAGTTCCATGATCAGGGCATCTCTTAAGCATGTACACCTCGCCTTGATCGAAGACTATTTTAGCATCTACCCTCTTCAGGCATTGATGACACAAACTCAGAGTAAAATCATAATAGGTATAGTTCCTAGTAGGCATATTTGGCAATCTTTATAAAGGTCTTTCGATAATAAATCCAGCACACCACACACAACCATTGAATAGAACTCAATCCCGCAATCAGAAACGCATTGGGTTTTATGAATTCAATAAAAAAGCGAAACCCGAAATACCCAATCATGAAAAACTGAAATAACCACCCATTTTCCATGTTTTCAATCCGCTGTGCTCTTCTCAACAAAAGGTAGAATATGATCAAAAAAAACAGCTCATACAACGCAATTGGATGTCTGATGAGACCATCTCCTAAATCCATACCCAGCACAAATGACGTTTCACTTCCATAGGTGAATTCGTCTGTTCCGGACAGAAAACATCCGATTCGCCCAATGAATATGCCCAAAATAATTGGATAGGTAAATAAGTCCCCGGATGAATTCTGCTCTCCGATTACCATCTTGGTGACTTCTACACCCAGTAATCCTCCGAATAACCCTCCCATGATGGTCTTCATATTGAATAACTGGATGAGACTCATCTCACTATAATTCAAAATTGGATTTTCTAAAAAACCAACGAGTCTAGACCCAACCAAAGCGCCCAAAATGGCCCCTACTATGATAGACAACCTGTTTGCATAGGAGATGGTATCCTTGTGTGATTTCCTGAGAAACAGGTAAAACCTAAAGGCCGTGAAAAATGCGAGATATTCAAAAATCAAATGAACATTTACAGATATCCCAAAGAGTACCGGACGATATGGAATATCCATTTAGTTCTCCGATTCGATTGGTAATTCAATAAAAAAACGAGTACCCACACCGCTCTCCGACTCAAACCATATTCTTCCTCCCGCATGCTCAATTCCCCTTTTGGCGACGGCCAGGCCTATGCCCGTTCCCGAATCCTTGGTGCTGAAATTGGGTACAAAGACCTTGTCCCGGTTGTCCTCAGGTATGCCCACGCCCTGATCTTTAAATACCATCAATGCCTGTCCCTCATTGGCACTGAGCGATACCT
Organism: Reichenbachiella sp.; assembly: GCA_965222305.1. GTDB lineage: Bacteria > Bacteroidota > Bacteroidia > Cytophagales > Cyclobacteriaceae > Reichenbachiella. Next base: position 4,625,678 of record OZ244943.1, on the reverse strand, counting down.
CCAACAAGGGATGTTCAAGATGCTTCATGCTTTCAAAGGCGTTTAATATCAGGTTGTTGAATATTCTTCCAAACAATTTCTTGTCCCCATTCACCACACATTTGTCGACCTCCTGACTCAGCGAAATATCCTTGTCTACATGAAGCTCCACAGATCGACGTAAGGTATCGGCTATGTCAAAGGGCTCATTAAGGGGGGTTGGCATCTTGGCAAAATGACTGAAAGAAGTCACAATCTCATCCAGGGTGTCGATCTGGCCCAGCAGGATTTCCAATGACTTTTTGTCCTCCTTCTTTTCCCCCAATATCCTGCCCAGGTGCTGCAGGGTCAGCTTCATCGGGGTGAGCGGGTTTTTAATCTCATGGGCCACCTGCTTGGCCATTTCGCGCCAGGCTGCCTCCTTTTCGTTTCTGGCCAGTTCGACCTTTGATTCTTCGAGCTTGGCCAGCATGTTGTTGTACTCCCGGACCAGCACACCAATCTCATCATCGGCCTTCCACTCCAGGGGTTGATTGTCTTGAACAAATCCCGTCTTGTGTAGCTTGTCGGCTATATTCATAATGGGACGAGTGAGCCTGGAAACAATCCGATAGGCCATACCAATGGAGATAATGAAAACGAAGGTAAAAATATTGATGATGTTGGCAAAGACCTGCAGCTGCTGACGCTTGACATGGTTTTTTGAAGCAAAGTATGGGGACTGAAGGACACCTAAGAGCTCACCTGTATCAGGTGAAGTAACCGATACATAAGACGACTTGAAATTGAAGTCACTAATCGATTCTTCTACAACACTACTCTCATCCCGTCGCTCCAGTAAGTCCGTCACGATCTGAGGGTTGAGCCTTGTAGACAAAATATTGTTTTCGTAAATCTCCGGGGTGCTGCTGTACTTCAGTACACCTTGACGGTCATATACATTGAGATCCATCCCGGCATAACTGGATAAAGTATTGAGTTCTTGTTCGAAAACACCGGAAGCTATATCCTGATCGGTGAGCTGCTCGATGAGTCGATCCAGGTTTTCTGAAAGCAGCAAGGTACGCTTAAGGTTGGATTTATCGATTTCCAGTTTGTTTGACCGGTCGGTTGTGGACATGATCGCCGTGGCTATCAAAATGAGGGGCAGGGCAAATGACCCTACAGAGTAGAGCATGATTTTCGTAGAGAAGTAGAGCTCCGAGGTATTGCGCTGATGAGTGGCCAGGTGCGCCAAAAACATCAGACATATGCTAATGACCAGCAACATAAACAGGAATGAGAAGTTGGTCATGATGTTTTGAATCGGGTAGACCCTGGTCGAGACAATGGCTATTTTGTTGTCCGACTTGGTCGCCAAATGAGCCCAGCCGTTGGACTCAATACCTGATTTGTACAGGGCCGGATTTTCAAACCATCCCAGGTTAAATGCAGTGTAATAGTCATACGAACCATTAGAATAGTTGAGCTGTCCGTCGATATAGATCGCATAGTTTTCCAATCCTGAAGAAGAATTGTTTCCTGTGGCCAGCAGGTTTGGCAGCACTCGCTTGGAAGCGATTTTCTTTCGGATCAGCTCGACTTCCAGGTAGCCTAGAGTGTCGGTCTCGTTTTTGACTGTCGCAATGTATACGTACTTTTTCCTCTTGTTTTGACCTTTGCTTGGGTCATAAAAAATACCCGGGTAGGCCGTGGTACGATAGGATCGCATATAGGATTTCTCGACCTGGTCAATCATCCTGCGCCTATGCTTTCCGGATCTTCCGATTCCCTTATCATCATAGTAGCTTACTTCTATTTCATAGTTGTTGAAATAGTTGTTCATGTACTGTCTTTGAATCCTATTGGTAAGCCGTCGGTCATCCCACTCCTTTTTGGCGAAAGCCCCTAACAATACCGAATCGCCCTCAATCTGGTCGCGGATGTTTGAAAGCAAAAACTCACTCTCCACATCCCGGGAGACGTGCAGGTAGCTCACAAAGCGCTGCATTTGGTACCGTTCATTTCGCTCCAGCCCACGGTAGATCATCATCGCACCTGTAGCTGAAAGCAGCACACAGGTGAGGATCAGGTAATTGACACTGCCAAACTTGAGCGCCGTGAGCGAGTCAGGCAGTCGGAAATAATTGATCCCCAAGAGGTAAAGGGCATTGAGAGGGATCGTAAGGAGGAGCACTTCAGACGCCAATACAAACGGAAAAGCAAATAGACCCGCCGCCACGTGAAATCCGATGAGGTTGATCCTGTTGAAGCCGATTTTCTGTATTGACCGATACGCCAGGTAATGCACGAGGAAAAAAAGTACCCCAAGTAGCATGACCAACAAATAAGAAACGATCCGCTCGAATGAAAAGGTAAGGCTCGAAGTGATGTCCATGTCGATCCTCGATTTTCCGATGAGGATGTTCAGCGTATCGCCAAATAGGTAGATCAAAAAATAGGAACCCAACAGTAGCAGGAAAGCGGTGGCGAAGAGCACCTTTCGGTTCATCTTTTTGGCTAATCCCTCATGAATAAGCAAGAAGTACATCACGAGGGTGATGAGCACCACATTGATCATCCCGTCGCCCAGCGTAGGATAAAACACCCGAAAAGAAAAGGTGTCGGGCTCAAAGACCGGCATTCTGCTGAACGAGGTAGGCAGCTCGATCAGACTGACCAGTATCTTATATAGTAGCAATAGCCCCATGAGCACGATCAAACCCCAGTACCTACCATATTTGTCTTGCATGGAATTGCCCAACTGAAAAATCAGAAATAAAATATTGATCCCCAGCACGATAAGCAGTACAGTAATCTGCGAATTGGTCGTGTCATCGTAGTAGGTAGCACCGGTGCATTTGATATGAAAGATCGTTTCTTCGCGGTACTTTACCGGGATAGAGTTTGGGTTGGTCGTGATGGCCACATTGCCGGGCACCAGAGATTCGTTGTAGCGATCCTTGAGGTAGTCGTTTGTGATGCTGTATCGTCGGAGCACGGGGGTCATTGCCACATAGAGGACCGTATCGCCACTTTTGTTGCGTCTGCGCTGGGTGATCAGAAAATCGCCCTGTTCGTTGGCAAGCAGCACGCCCTTTATCTCTTCAAGGGTGGCCCTTTCGGGAATGTAGTCGTTGGTACTCCAGTGTATGGCCTTACCGACCCGGTCATAGATGATTCGCTCAAAAGCCTCATCTTCACTTTTTTCTCCCGGAGCATCCAGCCAGGCCTCCATCTGTCCGACCCGCGCCGCTATTTTTTGCTCGATTTCCCGGGCCATCTGCTCCTCCCCGATTTGAGAATAAAACAGGAAATACATCAAGAGAGCCAGTGCAGCTAAGGTGAGAAAGAGACTTACTTTGACAGGGGCATTCATGGGGTTGATCCTTTACTGGATCAAAATACTAAAAAAACGCTAGTTCAATTAATTGCCTTACGGATATTCACGGAATCCAAAATATCAAACAATGTCACCTCCTCGCCGGAGGGGCATTACTGACCTATGGTCGGCCTGCACAACTTTCGTTGTTTGGCTTCTTGATAAAGAAAGTAATCAAAGAAATCAAGGCTGTGAATTAATTCCTAAAATTCATCTTCGTTTGAATAATAAATCCAAACTCATCCCGAGTCGCTTCACTCTCGGGACTCAAACAATGGATTTAGCTTCAATTTTCTTTAGATGAATTTTTAACGGAATTCATTCAAGGCCAACCCAGATCACATCACTACCTCAAAAATAGGATGGTACTCTGTCCTATTTTTTGATATTGGAATTATACCGGATGCCTCCAAAGAGGTGTAGAAAAATGGAACGGGAGTAACGATACATTACTGGCCAAAGCAACAGAACCGCTGCTGTGATCACTGTCATATACACCCAAATACCAGGATCTTCGAAAAATATGTATAGAATAAAAACACAAACGAAGGTGATCGCTACCGAAAAAGCATAGCTCACAAACATAGCCCCAAAGTAAAACCCGGGTTCCGGCTCAAAAGTCTGCCCACACTCAAGGCATTGGTCATGCATTTTTCTGTGATACCAGCCCTCTGTGAGGCTTTTCTCAAACATTTTACCACTTCTACACTTTGGGCAGGTGCACTCAAATATTGCCCGGCCGAGACTTTTTTGCATGCTGACGCATTTTATAGACTACAATGGACGCAACGGCTATGACAGCCAGGTAAGGTGCTGAAAAAAGGTACATGATGCCAAAATTGAGGCCCTCCGCCAAAGCCAACTCACCGTTGCTTACATTGTTGACGATGGTCGTTCGACACATGGCGCACTGACCATAGCCATCCAGGACCACCAATGTCAACAGTAAGAACAAAATGCCTTTTTTCATGGTCACAAATTTAGGGCATTATCACCCCGGATAATATGGTCTGGCCATTAAATAGACCATGACACCCGTCATGGACACATACACCCAGATCGGCCAGGTGTATCGCACAGTCTTGAGATGTTTTTCAATGTTGCCGGCTAGTCCGTGGTAAAAAGCAGTGAGCACAAAGGGAACCACCATAATTGACAATAGAATATGCGACAGCAGCACTGCCAGGTAGAAATACCGGATAATACCAATCTTGAGTGACTCAATCGGCTCGAGGGTACCGTTCCTGTTTTCATCACCGAAGATTACGCTCTCGCTGGTCGCATGATAGGTCACATACGACAGCAAAAACAAAACGCCCAATGCCAACGCCATCGACATGAAAGTCTTGTGCCAGATGATCTCACCCTGGCGAGCAAAATACCTACCCATAAATAGAAATGCCGCTGTAATCGAGTTGATAAATGCATTGGTGGCAGGAAGGTCTTTCACCCATGCATAATCCGCAGTGATTTTATAAGGCGAAAAAAGTAAGATCGCCACCAGCCCCGGCACCACGATGGACAAGCCAATGATGACTATGCGGGCTACATTATTCTTTTTCATTCGATTTCAAAATTTCAAGTTCCGTATTCAATCGGTCGATTTCTTTCAGGCGGGTTGGATCATAGTATCCACGGATCTGCCTTTCCTTGTCGCAGAGTATTAGCTGATCCTTGCCTGATTCCATCATCAAACTACAGCGGCCATATTCCAGCCATACCTCAGTAGAGTCAACGACGGACACGACATTGTCATAATTCTGAAGGCCATTGGCAAGTTTCTCCCCTACGAGCAATACAATATCCTTTCGGGCATTTCGATTGAGGAAAGTCTGCAGGTGAGGGATGAGTGTTTGATCTTCACTTTTCGTAATCGCATACACCACAAACTGACCCTTTTCGACATTCCTAGAGTCACTATCAAAATACAATGGTGCCTTGTAGGGAAAGGTGATTTCCGAATCAGTACATCCAGTCTCCGGCATTGGCCCCTCAGCATAGTACACCGGAATATCAAAACGGTTTTGACCAAAAGCCTGCAGAAACAAATAGATCGCTATCGGCAAGCCGATGAGCAAAAACAAGAAAAACCATTTCAACTTCATCACAAAAAAAAAGCCGTTCAGAGAACGGCTAGAATATTTTTCGGTTTACCAATTATGTACCTAATAGCGCTCCAAAGATAGCAGATCCCTGTATCAGCAATGCAATAATCAACCACACCACAAAAATACAAGGCAGGAGAATCGACCAGATCAAGGACTTTACCTCATGCTTGAGGTGCATGAATTCACCCACGATATAGAATGCCTTGATGATCGTCAACACCACGAAGATGGATGTTTTCAGGAATCCCGCATCCAGGGTAAATGCCACGATAAATTCTACACAAGTCCATCCGGCGAGGATTGCTGTTACAATCCAGATTCTCTTGATTTTTTCTTTGTTAGGAGGTGCTACTTCGAGCCCTTTTACTTCTTGCTCCATTTATCTATTGCTTATGAAATTCTTATACCAAATAAAAGAAGGTGAATACAAACACCCATACCAAATCTACAAAGTGCCAGTAGAGTCCTACTTTTTCTACCATCTCATAGGTGCCTCTTCGCTCCAGCTTTCCTACAGTCGCCTGGTAGAATATGATGAAATTGATCACCACCCCACTGAATACGTGGAAACCGTGAAATCCTGTAATAAAGAAGAACAGCGCTGCAAAATTAGACGGGCCATACTCGTTCATGGTGAGGTTGGCTCCAAAGAAATCCAGAATGCCGTCACCTGTAGTATCCAGTCCCCAACCGGCGTTTCCTGATCCTGAGATAAAGTGTGCCCACTCCCAGGCCTGACAACCCAGGAAGGTCAAACCTCCAACGATCGTCCAAAGCATCCACTTTTCTACTGCTGCCTTGTCATTTCTATGACCTGCCTCCACAGCAAGTACCATGGTCACACTACTCATGATGAGAATGAATGTCATGATCCCTACAAATACAAGAGGAAGATCCACTCCGTGAAGTAGAGGCACTGCATTAAATATTTTTTCCGGGATCGGCCAGTATTCTACAGAAGGAACAAAGTTGGCAACAGCCCCTTCGAATGCCGGATGGCTAAATCGGATCAATCCGTATGCCACCAATAATGAAGAAAAGGTGAAGGCATCTGAAAGCAGGAAAAACCACATCATGAGTTTTCCATAGCTCGCTTTTAGAGGCTCGTTCCCACCTCCCCAGATACTTTCGTTTGATTCGTCTACGACAACTGCAGTTCCCGCCATTTCTAGTTTGATTTTAATTAATGATTAAGATTCAAAAATAAGTATAAATACAACCAAAGTCCACCCAAAAAATGCCAATATGTGGTACACATTTCGATCTGCAACATCGCCTTGGAATGTACTTTGTAGCTGTAGGCTGCTACCGTCACCACGATCAGGAATATCAAACCGCTGATTAGGTGGAACGCATGGACTCCTGTCAACACATAAATAAATGAGCCAGAGGGATTTCCCACGAAAAATACGCCATCCTCTACTAGCTGCTCCCAAGCTGCATACTGTCCTACAAGAAAGATAAATCCCAGTACAGTAGTCAAAAGTAAGGCTATTTTCAGTTTAATGATTTCGTTTCGCTTAGCACAAATGTAGCTGGCATGCATCAGCACACTACTGATCACAACAGAAATACTTGTATACTTAAACATGGATGGAAGCTCGATATCCAGCCACACCCCATCCGATTGTTTCACAACATACGCACTGGTAAAAGCCGCAAACAGCATTACTACAGAGACCATGAAAAGCCACAAGGCAAACTTCTTGGGATGTAGTTTAAATGATGTTCCTTGGTCTTTTTGCATATTCAGTACTCTTTCCATTCTAAATCTTGTCTAATAAATAAGCAATTTGAACAATCGGTAGGTAAAGGAAAGACCCAAACATGATCTTGAGTGCCGATCGGTCTGAGTTATTCTTCATTAGGCTCAAGGTCTGTGCCAAAAACGCACATCCGCATAGAGTTGCAATCACTGCCGAATTAAGCCCGGTGAGGCCAAAGTAGGTGGGAAGCAAACCCAGCGGCAATAGAAACAGCGTATAGATCATGATATTGACTGCCGTATTCAGATCCTTTTTTCCTTTGTTGGGCAGTAGCCTAAAGCCCGCCTTTTTGTAGTCTTCATCGGCCACCCAGGCGATCGCCCAGAAATGTGGAAACTGCCAGATAAACTGAATCCCGAATATGATCAATGCCTCGAACGACACACTACCAGTCGCAGCCACCCAACCCAATAATGGAGGCAATGCTCCCGGAATAGCCCCAACAAAAACCGCAATGGGTCCTACCCTCTTGAGCGGGGTATAGATAAAACTATACATCACCATAGAAAAAGCAGAAAGAACCACGGTAAGAGGATTGGTAGAGATCCATAGCAAACCAAGTCCTACCACTGCGACAAGCAGAGCAAAAATCAACGCTTCCGTTTTGGTAATCTTGCCGGTGGGCAGAGGACGATTCATGGTTCGTTTCATCATGGCATCGTATTCCACCTCAAACACCTGGTTCAGCGTCACCGACGCACCGGACACCAAAATCCCTCCGAACGAGAGAAAAACCAACGTCCAGATGTCGAAAGCGGTATTCGCGCCAAGCGCATATCCAAAACCTGAAGAAAAAGCCACTAGCGTAGACAGTCTCGGTTTGAGCAATTCTACATATGCCGCTGATTTCTGCGATATAGAAATAGAAGGGTTATTCATGGGTAACTTCCAATTTGAGGTCAGGGTTGTCTGCAGATTTTTCGCTTATAAGTAGATACAAAAAATACTGGATGCCAAATATCATCAATGCCAACAACAAATGCACTGGCTGAATAAAAAACGGCAATGAAAAGTAAGCCAGGATCACTCCTGAGACAGTTTCTAGCACCACCAATCCCATCAGGCTCCATACCAGGAGTTTGGAGGTGTCAAAGTTTTCAATGCTCTTAGTCAGGCGATAGATCAGGTAGACATGCACCAGCAGCAGCAGAATCGAGTATGATCTGTGGATGTAAAACGCGAAACCCAATTCACCTATCCAGGAGCCGCGAGCTCCTTCACCAAGCGCCAGGGCAATTCTGTCTATTGCCTCCCTCACTTGGGTACCCAGTAGCACCTGCGCAAAAAATAAGATCATGCAAAACAAGATCAGTTTTCTTACCTTATCCGGTTTATACGCCACGATGCCCTTGATATGGTCCTTGTAGGTAAAGAACCTTGTGTAGATCAGCAGGGCTATCAAGGCTATAGCCAAAATCATATGGAACGTGATCATGCCCGGTAATAAATTGGTACTCACCACGAGCGAACCCGTCCAGCCCTGAAATATAACCAGGGCCAGTGCTGCAACTGACAAGAACGTCACCCGCTTATTTTGCTTCCAATAGGTAAAAGAAACCGCCGTGCACGCCATGATCAACAACCCGATGGTCACACCTACAATCCTGTTGAGGTATTCAATCCACGTCTTCACCGGATTAAAATGAGGTTCATCCATCACATTGGCGCCATCGGTCACTTCCCTCGCCCAGTCCTTTAGTCCCAGGGCATTCAATACTTTGGCAAGTCTTTCGTTTTTGTCCATCCTTTTGTTGAGATAGATATCGCGGTAGTTGTCTGGTAGCTCAGACACATCAGTAGGAGGCACTACACTACCAAAACAACGGGGCCAGTCGGGGCATCCCATACCCGATCCCGTACTACGAACAATGCCGCCCACAAGTATCAAAAAGTAGACGGCAATGATTGTAATCGTATTAAGTCTTATGAATAAACCTTCCTTCGGTCCTTTGGCCATTACTTACCTAATCCACATTCTCGTTTTTCGCCTGTTCGGCTTCATGAGGTAGGTTAGATTCAGGTGTTTGTGACAATGGCACGTTCTGAGGGATGAAATCACTTTCAGCTCCAGGCTTGCTATAGTCATAGGGCCATCTGTACACTGTTGGGATTTTACCCGGCCAGTTGCCATGTCCTGGGAACCTTGGAGTAGTCCATTCCAGCGTGTTAGCATTCCAAGGGTTCTCAGATGCTTTTCTTCCTCTCCAGATGTTGTAGAAGAAGTTGAACACGAAGATGAATTGCGCTCCGAAAGTAAGAATTGCAGCTACTGTCACGAACATGTTCAAATCACCAAATGAACTAAACGCATCAAAGTTGGTGAATGAGTAATACCTTCTTGGGAATCCCGCAATCCCGATGTAGTGCATAGGGAAGAACACCATGTACACCCCAACAAACGTAATCCAGAAGTGGATATATCCTAATTTTTCGTCAATCATGCGACCAAACATCTTAGGATACCAGTGGTAGATACCTGCTACCATTCCAAAGAATGCCGAGCTACCCATCACCAGGTGAAAGTGCGCAACTACAAAGTAGGTGTCATGCAAGAAAATGTCCAGCGCGGAGTTTCCAAGGAAAATACCCGTTACCCCTCCTGAAATAAACAGGGATACCAAACCAATAGAGAACAACATAGCCGGAGTGAACCGGATGTTACCTCTCCAAAGTGTAGTGATGTAATTAAATGCTTTAATGGCCGATGGGATGGCAATCATCAATGTAAGAATCATGAAGATTGATCCAAGGAAAGGATCCATCCCTGTGACGAACATATGGTGTGCCCATACTACGAAAGACAGTACGCCAATCCCAACCATTGAGACTATCATGGCAGTATATCCAAATATCGGCTTCCTTGAATTCGTAGAAATGATTTCTGACGTAATACCCAGGGCCGGTAATATAATAATGTACACTTCAGGGTGTCCCAGGAACCAGAACAAGTGTTGGAACAAAATGGGGCTACCTCCCTGATTGCTCAACGCTTCACCACCGATATAGATATCAGATAAGTAGAAGCTTGTACCAAATGATCTATCAAAGATCAAAAGCAACGCTGCTGCCACCAATACTGGAAAAGACAACAATCCTAATACAGCAGTAAGGAAAAATGCCCAAATCGTTAACGGAAGTCTATTGAATGACATTCCCTTGGTTCTCAAATTGATGATGGTCGTAATATAGTTTATACCACCCAGCAAGGTAGAGGCTATAAAGAACACCATGGATACCAGCCAGAGCGTCATACCCAATCCGGATCCGGAGATGGCTTGTGGCAATGCACTCAACGGAGGGTAGATAGTCCATCCACCACTTGCAGGTCCTGTCTCTATGAATAGTGAAATAAACATAACCACACTTGACAGGAAGAAGAACCAGTAAGACAGCATGTTCATGAAGCCTGAGGCCATATCCCTTGCTCCGATTTGCAACGGAATCAGGAAATTACTGAATGTACCACTTAGTCCGGCGGTCAACACAAAGAAGACCATGATCGTACCGTGCATGGTGACCAGTGCCAGATAAAACTCAGTATCCAGTTTCCCAGTATCAGTGATCCATTCCCCCATAAAAGGCTTCAGAAAATCCAGTTGCATTTCAGGAAATCCAAGCTGCAAACGGAAGATTATAGAAAGTCCGCCGCCGATGATCGCCCAGAAAATACCCGTGATCAGGAATTGCTTCGCGATCACCTTGTGATCCTGAGAAAATATATAGTTCGTTACGAAATTTCCGTAGTGCTCGTGCTCGTCGTGAGAGTCATGTTCCCCACCGTGTTCGATAATTTGTGCTTCTGAGACTGCCATATTTCTTGTATTATAATGAAGCTTTAGCTTCTACACCACTTTCGTTTTCTTTTGCCACTCCGATGTTTACCGGATTGGACTTCTTTTTTGCTATGTAATCAGGATTCTTAGACAACCATGATTTTTGCTCTGCTTTCCACTTTTCGTAATCTTCGGGTTCGTCCACCACGATGATTGCCTTCATACCAAAGTGTGCCCTTCCGCATATTTTATTACAAACCAATTCGTATTGGAAATCAGGGTTGCCAGTTTCAGCAGCCATATCAGCAGTCGACTTGGTCGGTACAAACCAAAACTGGGTAGGCAAGCCGGGAACGGCATTCATTTGCAACCTAAACCACGGCACATACACACTATGTATTACGTCCCTGGCTCGGATTTTAAAAAGAACCGGTTTTCCTTTAGGAATGTGAATCTCCCTTGGGATAATATCGTCCTTAGCATATTGATTGGTAAAATCAACACCGAGTTTGTTATCATCATCAATCAGCTGGTAATCATAAGGCCCCAACTTTCCATCAGCCCCGGGATACCTCGCAGCCCAAGCAAACTGGTATCCAAAAATCTCTATCACCTCTGCATCGCCAGGAGCCTCCCTGGTTATATCATTCCAAGCCAATAGCCCGCTACCAACAAGTCCAAGCAAGACGAAAGCAGGAATAGCTGTCCAGACAATTTCGAGTGTGTTATTGTGTGAATAAAAAGTCGCTTTGTTCCCTTCCTTGTGCTGGTATTTAAAAGCAAACCAAAACAAGAAAATATGGGTAAGAATGAACACAAAGCAAGTAACCCCCATTGTTATCCAAAACAACATGAAAGTAGTCTCTCCATGCTCGGAGGCAACAGGTACTGTATATCTGTCAAATTGAGTATAGGAATAGCCGAAAAATAAGGCAATACCTCCTACGAGAAAAAGAATAAACAAAATAGCATTGATCTTATTGCTCTTTCCCAGGGATTCCCCACTGCTTTTGCCTTTCACTACTTGTACCAGCGTATGCACTCTGAAAATGGTCGCCAGGATAGCGACAATCAATACGACCGATACCAGGATTACAATATTCAACATGATGTTTTCTGTATCTAAATTTCTTTAACTCGATTAAATATGATGATGTAAGGTCTCGCCCATCATAGGATGGTTTTTGGCGATCAGAGGGTGCTTAGCCAAAGCCCTCAGCATCACGAACAGGAACAAGGCCATAAACACGCCAAACATTCCGATCTCCAACAGCCCAAATCCACCATTGGACTTGAGGGTGCCCGGAGTTACCATCAGGTAAAAATCTATCCAGTGCCCGAAAAGGATAATTGGGCACACTACTTTCAAAATCCTTGTATGTCTCTTTGCATCTCTTGTCATCAACAATAGGAATGGCAAGAAGAAGTTGAGTATCAGGTTGAGGAAGAAGAATGGAGCATACTGGTCGCTTTTCCATCGTTCTACGAAATAAATCGTTTCTTCAGGAATGTTCGCGTAGTAAATCAGTAGAAACTGAGAGAACCAGATGTACGTCCAGAAGATGCTAAAGCCCCAAACGAACTTGCCTAAATCATGCAAGTGGTTGGCATTGACAATCTTCAAATAACCTTTGTCCTTTAGCAGCACTGCTACAAACAGAATGAAGGCCAATCCGGATACCCACCAGCTGGCAAAGACGTACCAACCAAACATGGTAGAGAACCAGTGAGGATCAATCGACATCACCCAATCCCACGCAGCTACCGACGATGAGTAACCGAAGAAGACAAGGAAGATTGCAGATACAACCACGTTCTTTTTCCAGAAGGTAGTTCCACCTTCCAAATCTTCTGCGAGCATTTGCTTTCTGATCATAGTAAATAACCAATACCATACTCCAAAGAAAATCACCATTCTTGCCAAGTAAAAAACTGGGATATCGGGATGCTCAGAAAGAGGCCAGTAGAAAAAGCCTTTTTTTCCATCGAGTATGGCGTCATAGTTTTCACCGCCCATCTCATAGACAGAGTGATCCAACCAGTGAAATATCGTGTGGCCGAAGGCTAGGAACATCACCAATGTCAAAATAGCAGCAATTGGCAACCAACTGGCCATCGCCATTGGGATTCTTTTGAGCCCTACAGACCAGCCGGCCTGCGCTACATATTGTATGGCGATGAAGAATACGCCTATTACCGACAATCCTACGAAGTATAGGTTGTTGATCCAAAGGTTGACAAATACCCTATCGTACCAGTGAAAAGCATGGTGCCCTCCATGGGCTTCGGCAGCAACGGCTGCATGACCGGCCTCTTCATGATGGCCACCCATGTTTATCATAATAATTCCTAAAACCACCAACACCAATCCGGCTGCCAGGGCTATAAAAATATTCCTTTTGGCCCCTGCCGAGAATATATATTTTTCGTCACTCATATCTAAGAATTATTGATTTTGAAGCGTTTGAACATATCTAACTATTCTCCATCTGTCCTCAACACTCACCTGAGAACCATGTGCGCCCATCCGGCCTTTTCCATGTGTTATCACGTGGAAGATATGCCCTTCCGGCTTGTCTTTTACTGCCCTGGAATTGTAAGGGGTAACTCCCTTAAATACTTGTCCGACCAGGCCGTCACCGGCACCGTTAGCGCCATGGCAATGCTCACAATATCTGTCAAACAAGACCTTACCTGAGGCCACCACTTCAGCAGAAGAATCCAACGGGCTCTTCAATATTCTGGCTGCCAGTTCCAGCGAGTCTTTAGGTATTCGATAAGGAAGGTATTTACCTCGAGGTACCGTATTTTCAACAGGCTCTCTCATGTTCATAGCATTGGGGTTGTTGGGGTTGGAAGTGTAAAACTCCGCGGCCCCACCTTCCTGAGAAGTCAACCATCGGCCGGCTTCAGTATCAGTTACCTGTGCGAGCCCTTCGTAAGGTACCGAATGATACATCTGAGGAGCGTATTCCACACCCGTTCTATCGCCACGAGCTGAGCAAGAAACAGCAAGATACCCTACTGCTACCATGACCAACCCGTTTATATATCTTTCCAATTTCATTGATTTCCTAATTCTATATTTGATCAATCGAATTTCTTATTGTTGACTTCCTCTGCACCGGCATCCTTCAAAGCGGCTTTGATATCTGCCTCGCTCAGTTTGTTTTTGTCAAGATCCACCGCTACGATGTGCTTGTCATCTGTGATCCTCAGATCGTAGATTCTTGGCTTTGCCCAGGGCTTCAGATTACTTGCTACAAAGAAGGTACCTACCATACCAAACGCAGCCAATAAAACGGTAAGCTCGAAAGTCACCGGAATGAACGTTGGGAACGGAAGGTGATCCTTACCCCCAATGATCATGGGCCAGTCAATAGCCATCATACCGATCTGCATCGTCAGAGCCAGTATTGTACCGGTCAAGCCGAAAATAAATGCTGCGATAGAAAGGTTGGATCGTTTATAGCCCAACGCATCTTCTATGCCGTGAACCGGAAATGGAGAAAATACTTCGTGAATCTTCACGCCGGTACCGCGCACCTTTTTGATGGCATCCATGAGCACATCTTCGTCGCTGTAAACCCCTAAAACAAAATTCTTATTACCGCTCATTTTATTTTTCAGTTTTTTCTCCAGTTACCTTAATAATACTTTTCACCTCTGCCATGTTGATCACGGGGAAGAACTTGGCAAACAGGAAGAATGCTGTGAAGAACAATCCAAATGACCAGATGTAGGTTCCAACATCCACCCAGCTAGGGTAGAACATCGCCCAACTCGAGGGAAGGAAATCCCTGTGCAGTGAGGTCACGATAATTACAAATCGCTCAAACCACATTCCGATATTTACAATGATCGAAATGATAAAGGTGGCAGCGATGTTGGTTCTGATTCTCTTAAACCAGAAAAGCTGTGGAGAGATCACATTACATGTCATCATAGAAGCGTATGCCCACCAGTAGGGTCCAAGAGCCCTGTTGTAGAAAGCGTATTGCTCACCCTCAACTCCTGAGTACCATGCGATGAAAAGCTCCGTGATATAGGCGATCCCTACAATAGAACCTGTCACCATGATGATGATGTTCATCAAGGACATGTGCTCAATTGTGATATAGTCTTCCAGTTTAAATACCGCTCGGGTGACAATCAAAAGTGTCAGTACCATCGCAAACCCTGAGAAGATCGCCCCGGCCACAAAGTATGGAGGGAAAATTGTGGTATGCCATCCGGGTATCACCGAAGTAGCAAAGTCAAAGGATACAATAGTGTGTACAGATAGTACCAGTGGAGTAGCCAATCCGGCCAAAACCAAAGCTACCGTTTCATATCTTGACCAGTCTTTGGCACCCCCAGTCCATCCAAAGCTCATGGCTCCATAGACTGCTTTTGCGATACCGGTAGCCCTGTCTCTGATGCTGGCGAAATCAGGAATCAAACCGATATACCAAAATACCAATGAAACAGAGAAGTAAGTACTGATCGCAAATACGTCCCAAAGAAGGGGTGAGTTAAAGTTTACCCAAAGAGAACCGTAGGTATTAGGTAGTGGTAGTGCCCAAATCGCTCCGATCCATGGTCGTCCCATGTGAAGAAGCGGAAACTGCAATGCACAGATAACTGCGAAAATTGTCATAGCTTCAGCAGCTCTGTTGATGGACATTCTCCATCGCTGTCTAAACAGCAGCAGAATCGCCGAAATCAAGGTACCTGCGTGACCTATACCAACCCACCACACAAAGTTGGTGATATCCCAGGCCCAGCCTACTGTCTTGTTGAGACCCCAGGCACCGATTCCATCCCACACAAGTCTGAACACCGCATAGGCTCCAAAGGCCAACAAGGCCAGGGAAACAGCCATTGCTGCCAGCCAAGACTTAGCCGGCTTCTCCTCTACTCTTTTGCAAATGTCTTCAGTTACGTCGTGTACACTTTTGCCTCCTGTGACAAGCGGTTTACGAACTACGGCTTCTGAATGCATATTCTTCTCTTTATTAAATTAAGCTTAAGCTTCGTTTTCTTCCTTATTTCTAATCTTGGTGAAATACCAAACGTTTGGATCCACTCTCAATTCTTCCAACACATGGTATGCTCTTGGCTCCGTCACCTCGGCAGTTTTCTTACCATCCTCTGAAGTATTCTCTTTGATTTTCAAGAGTTGTGATACTTTAGATTTAGGATCTTTCAAATCACCAAATACAATGGCGTTTGACGGACAAGATTTCGCACAAGCAGTGAATGCATCACCATCTTCGGTTCTTCTACCCTCTCTCTTGGCTTTCAACTTACCTGCCTGGATGTTTTGCACACAGAATGAACATTTCTCCATTACCCCTCTCGCTCGTACCGTCACGTCAGGGTTAAGTACCATCTTTCCAAGGTCATTGTTCATGGCCAGGTTGTCACCAAACTGGTCATTGTCATGGTACTTAAACCAGTTGAACCTTCTTACTTTGTAAGGACAGTTGTTGGCACAGTATCTTGTACCGATACATCTGTTGTAAGCCATTTGGTTGAGCCCCTCAGTACTGTGGTTAGTCGCTGCAACAGGACAAACCGTCTCACAAGGAGCGTTGTTGCACTGCTGACAGAACATCGGCTGGAAAGTCACCTCAGGATTTTCCGAAGCCACCTCCAGACCTTTCAAATCACCTTCTTCTGCATCGCTGCCATAGTATCGGTCGATACGTAGCCAATGCATGTCCCTTCTGTTGAGCACCTCTTCTTTACCTACTACAGGCACGTTGTTTTCTGCGTGACAAGAGATCACACAAGCACTACAACCCGTACAGCTATTGAGGTCAATCGCCATTCCCCAGTGGTGATTAGCGTATTCATGACCTTTCCACAAAGTAATAGCTGAAGGTTTTTTCAGTCCGCTGTAGGTAGAGATCATAGGGTTGTCTCTGCCAGCAGCAGGGTCTTTCTTATATTTTGATAGTACTGACTCCTGGATCACATTGTCTCTACCCATAAAGGTCTGGTGCGTCTGTGTCTGAGCCAATTTGTACGGTTCCCCGCTCAATTCTATCTTGACATTCGTCAAAGACAGATTTTGGAAGCCTTTGGAGTAATCCACAAGAGGAAATGCGTTCTTTCCAACTTTGTCGGCTACTTTTCCACCTTTGGTTCTTCCATATCCGAGGGCGATACCTACAGTATTTTTCGTCTGACCGGGTTGTACCAGGGCAGGAAGCTTGATCGTTTGATTTCCTGCGGTCAATGTCACCAACTGAGTGGTCATGTCTCCCAGTGTAAGGCCAAGTTCCTCAGACATTGCCGGTGAAATAGAAACGTAGTTGTCCCAAACGACCTTAGTTACCGGATCTGGCAACTCCTGTAGCCATGGATTGTTGGCCTGAGCGCCTGTACCTACTGTATTACTTTCATAAAGTGCCAACTCAACACCTTTGGTCGGAGCGGACAGCTTAGAAGCGGCAGCGGCTGCATCACCAGCAAATACCAATTCCTTCAACTGCATAGCAAAAGGCTTCTCAACTACTCCGTCTTGAAGCAGTTTGTCCCATGCCATTTGTCCCTCGATACCGGAACCTTCAGACCATTTTGATTTTAGCAAATCAAAATAAGAAGTTGTGTTTCCACTCCAGGTCAGGAATGAATCCTGTGCCTGTCTTGTATCGAACAATGGAGAGATCGTAGGTTGTGAGAAAGTAAACTTACCTTTTACCGGCTCAAAATCATTCCATGACTCAAGGAAGTGGTGATCAGGAGCAACGTAGGTCACCAGGTCTGAAGTTTCGTCTTTTCTGTCTGAAGTAGATACAGAGAACTTAGCTTTTTTGATACCAGCTGCTACCTTATCCGCCTGAGCATGATTGTAAGCAGGGTTACAGTTGTAGAAGATGACCCCATCAACAACACCTGATCCAAGGTCACGTACGAAGTTTAAGAACTGCTTGTCGTCTCCTTGCTTGGTCAAAGTAGGTTGTGTCAAATCTATTGTACTCTGATACGAGCCCAGCAGACTGTTGATTGCATTGACAAGGGTTTGAATGTTGGCGTCATTAGATCCTGATACCACCAGCGATTTTCCTTGCGCCTTGAGCAAATCGTTTACGGCTTTGTCCAGAACTTTGGAGTCGCCAGCAGCCGGAGCTTTCACTTGTGTACCGCCTAGCTTAGCCGCTAGTTTGTTGTACAGTGCAGCCACATACGCTCCTTGCTCAGAGGGCTTAATCATACCTCTGTAGTCCGCATTAGAACCTGTTACAGAAAGATTGGACTCAAAAGAGTACAATCTTGACATATCTTTTTTCTTGTCGCCTAAGCGTCTGGTCGCAGCGAATTGCGCACTATGAAGAGAGTGATTGCCCCATGATCCCAGGAAGTCTGCATCAAATGATACAATCACCGACGCCTTGGAGAAATCATACGAAGGCACTACTCTTTGACCAAAATCCTTTTCATTGGCAGTGAGCATTCCGGAAGCAGACATTGCATCATACTGCACGTGTGTCACATTGCCATATTTCTCACCTAGACCATCAATCGCAGCTTGTGTAGAGGGACTAAATACCGTATTGCTTACAACCACTACATTTTTAGCAGAACCCAAAGCGGCAACCACCTGCTTGTCCAAATCGGCCCAGCTTGCTTCCTTGCCATTGATCAATGGTTTCACATATCTCTGTTTGTCATACAGAGAGAGTACCGAGGCCTGTGCCTGAGCTGAAGTACCGCCATTGTTTAGAGAAGACAGATCATTTCCATCCAGTTTGATGGGACGTCCTTCTCGGGTCTTGACTACCACGCTACTGTACTCGCTACCACTTACATAAGTAGAAGCGTAGTAGTTGGGGATGCCCGGATCCACATCCACAGGTTTATTCAAATAAGGAATGGCTTTTTTGACCGGAGTTTCACAAGCTGCAAGTGATGCAGCGGCTACTCCAAAGCCCATCAACTTTAAGAAATCCCTCCTGCTTGCGCCTTCACCATTTGAATCCTCCTTCAAAGGCAAATACTCCGGAAATTCCTTTCCCGCATATTTTTCAAATTCAGGATTCTTGGTTAGCTCCTCCAGTCCTTTCCAGTATTTCTTTTTGGTTTGTTCCATTTTATGATTGC
This sequence comes from Reichenbachiella sp., assembly GCA_965222305.1. Lineage (GTDB taxonomy): Bacteria > Bacteroidota > Bacteroidia > Cytophagales > Cyclobacteriaceae > Reichenbachiella. Next base: position 4,606,600 of record OZ244943.1, on the reverse strand, counting down.
TTCCCAAAATAATTCTTTATTAATAGTGACATTTAGAGCATTCAAGCCCTCCAATGTCTTCTACTTTCATCGGTTCCTTGCTTTTCTCTTCGTGTAGTTCCACGAGATTATCATAGTAGGCATTGCCCTTAGTATTGACATCTGTTTCCCTATGGCAGTTGATACACCATCCCATGGTCAATGGAGCGTATTGGTATACCACGTCCATTTCCTCTATAGGACCATGACAGGTCTGGCACTCGATGTTGCCTACTGCCACGTGCTGTTGGTGATTGAAATAAGCCAGATCAGGCAAATTGTGAATTCTTACCCACTCAATGGGTTCGTTGTTTTCTACCGCTGCGTAGATCTTCTGTATTTCTTTGGAGTCAGTCTTTATGGAAGAGTGACAGTTCATACAAATGTTTGGCGACGGGATGTTGGCGTTTTTACTTTTCCTCACCCCGGTATGGCAGTAGTTACAGTCAATCTCATACTGTCCGGCATGAATCTCATGTGAGAAAGCGATAGGCTGAGTAGGCTGATACCCCTGCTGTACACCAATGGTGAATGCACCGTCAATTACGGTCTTAAGTACGATCGCCGTGAAGATGAATGCCGCAAAACCAAGGAATGCGTTGCTCTTTAGAAGAGCGGGAATGCTAACCCCTTGTGCGATGATCTCCTGATCTTCATCTGCCAATCCTTCTTTCTGTCCCAAGTACTTCTTCAGCATAGAGATGATCATGGCCAGTACTACAAGGATCAAAACCAGAACGACCAGCAATACGATCATCACCAGATTCATGAATTGTGACGGCTCGTCAGATCCGCCCGCTTCACCACCCGCAGCTGGGCTTGCTGTTTCCGCAGCGACTACCTCTTTTGCAGACTCGGCTTTTATATAAGAGATGATAGAGAGAACCTCTTCGTCACTGAAGTCAAAAGAGGTCATTTCAGTTTTGTTGAACTCATTGTACAACTTCACCGCATAGGCATCTCCCGATTTGATTACTTTCTGAGAGTTTTGAACAAAAGCAGTGATCCACGCAACATCTCTTCTTGTGTGTACGTCTTTCAGGGCCGGGCCTACTACTTTCTCGTGTACCGCATGACATGTAGTACAGTTTCCTTTAAACAGTTTCTCACCAGCAGATATAACGGCTTCATCGGATGGAATACCATCTGCGTCCTGGGCAAAAACACTGCCCGAGGCCAATAAAACTGTAAAAATAAAGGAGAGGATTAGAAGGGGTTGGCGGGTATATTTTCCTCGTTTAGAGTACAATCTAACATTCTTGATCATCAGTCTCAGCTTTCCTTTTTGGTAAAAGTGGATGCAAATCTAACATGGCACCTAGTGATTTCAAAAACATAAATAGGGGTTGAACAGGCAACTTTTTTGCATTCGCAATTGAAAATAAATCATCTGCCTGTAAATCAATATTTTAAGGGAAAAAATTACGTATAATTTGCTGCTATTTAGAATAATTACAAATAATCAAATCGCTTCTATTAAAAAATGATCTAGGTCAGTCTATAGGCTGTTGTTTGCAAGTTCACTCGTTTCAAATTTGCATATACATAATTTTCTTATGTATATTTGAATTATGTATTCTAAAGAATTATTGAAAGGAACCCTCAGAACCATCATTCTAAAGCTCCTGAGCGAGTATGGACGGATGTATGGCTATGAGATCACTCAAAAAGTGAAACAGCTCTCGGAAGACAAGATTTCGCTTACAGAAGGAGCACTCTATCCAATGCTCCATAAACTGGAAGCAGAAAGCCTTGTAATAACGTCTAGCGAAATAGTCAATGGACGTAAAAGGAAGTACTATGAAGTGACTGATATCGGCAACACTCAGGCCGCTGAGAAGTCCAATGAATTTGTCGAATTTGTTCAAACCATCTTGCTGGTGCTAAATCCACAGTTGTCAAAAAAATAATCTCAAAATGAAATCACTTACCCAAACTCAGATCATTTATATAAAAAATGACCTGAAATCACGAAAACCCGCGTCGGGATTCAAGGATGAATTGCTCGATCACATGTGTACCTCGGTAGAGGAAAAACTAAACGATGGTCAAAGTTTTTCAGATGCCTACAAACAGTCCATACTGGAATTTACCGAACAGGGCTTCCTGGAATTGAAAAATCAATCTCCTGTCGTAAAGAAGAAAAGAAGGATCCTGGCGACGCAACTGAGCGGAGCGACAGTTGCCGCTATGATCTTCATGATGGTACTTGGTGTAGAAGCCCAGGATCCGCCTTCTATCAATCCATTGTATGAAGATGCTGTGATTAGTTCAGGCTTTGGAATGCGATTTGATCCACGAACCAAGGAAAGGAAACCTCATTTCGGTATTGACTTCAAATGTCCTGAGGGCACTCCAATAAAAGCGACCGCCGATGGAGTAGTAACTCTAGCTCAGGAAAAGGAAGGCGGCTATGGTGTCAGAATAAAAATAGAACATGACGAACATTTTACTACTGCTTACGCTCACCTGAGTAAGCTAAAGGTCAAAGAAGGGCAGAAAGTCAAAAAGGGGGAAATCATTGGCTTATCAGGAAATAGCGGTTTTTCAACAGCCCCTCACCTACACTACGAGGTGTTTAAGGATGGCAAACGTGTAGACCCAGAAGAATACTTTCAGCCAATAGAAGAATAAACAAGAAAAGGTAGATCGAGTCAGTCGCTCTACCTTCTTTTTCTTTTCAGCACAAGATTGAGCGTCACTCCGGAGTAGGTGTTGCGGGTATTGAAATGTACAAAACCACTAACTCCCACAGGAAATCGTGAAGCAAAGGCCCCCGCTTTGAATTTTACCCCCCAGATGTCGAATAACTCAGTAGACCCGGGAGCATCGGGAAACTGCTGCCGGCCCCTGCTGTAGGACGCACCGGTCGTCATGAGTAGGTTGACTTTGTATCCCCTTAGCACGTAACCCATGTCCATGGATAATGAATATAATGACAAATCCGATACATCCGTGCCCATGTACAGAGCCTGATCAAAACCCGCTGCTATCATGAAGCGATCCTTTAGCTGAATATTTAGCCCTAGCTGATATCCAAGCTCACCACCAATGGAACCCACCCCCGCTTCCAGCCAAGCTATGTCATACAGGTGCCGAACCGTATCCTTTGAGCTATGCCAGGTAGAATCGTATTGGGCCTGTGATTCAGGAGCAAACCCCACTACCATGAGCCATAGGAGGAATAATGAGACTATTGAATATTGAGACCTCACAGAATATTCTTGTTAAACACCTGATTGATAGGATACTGACAACTTACAAAGGTCTCCATTTAATCTGACAATTCTCCATCGTCCGTTTTGATTTTCATCAAGACAGAAAACGCATCGTTGATGTCTCGCTGTGACACCACCACAGAAAATTCGTTGGAAGTAGAGATCACCTCTACGATATTGATCCCGTACCAGGCGATCATTTTGAATATGTAGTAATAGAGCCCGTATGCCCGGGTGTTAGAAGCTTTCAGTTTTACGGTGGCCGAGCTTAGCTGCTTCGCTCCGGTGATCAGTTGTTCGTTGCGAAAGATCCGCTCCACCCGATCGGATATGTTTTCACTGGCAATGAGCGTGCGCTCGTACATCCCCTGCGTAAAGGAGCAATACGTATCCGGCAGCTTCTGAATCTCGTGCAGCAGACGTGTTTGATTTTCCGTAAGGGTACTGGAGTTGCCATAGGTATAGGTCACCAGTCCGGATCGCACGAATATATCCCCAATGTGCTGTCTGAAATTCTTGGGGTTTAGATTCAGGGAGTTGTTACCCATTGTGGATCGACGCTTCAAGGCCATCAAGATTGATGCTTCCGTCGCGTCCTTCATCAGCTCCTTGGACACATAAGGTTTGAGCATTCGGGCGAGTGAAGAGTAGTTGATCAACCCGGCCATCATTGCTTCCTCTACAAACGGCATCTTTCTGATGCCTTCATCCACAATGTCAGATATTTTCTTCATATGTTAAAATATTAACAAGCTGCAAAGTATATGAAAATATTTCACATTTATTTTACGACCCTGGTCGCTCGTGCTACTTTTGAAAGATTAACTCAAAAAATTTAATAGAAATGAACGTGAATACGCCTTTTTACTTCTATGACATGGAGCTGCTCGATAGTACCCTGCAGGCACTGAAAGCGGCTATTCCTTCTCCCAACTTCAAAGTGCATTACGCCATCAAAGCTAATGCAGAAGAGGGAATATTGAAGGCGATTCAGAAACATGGCCTGGGTGCTGACTGTGTCAGTGGCAACGAAATCCATAAGGCTGTTGAGATGGGTTTCAACCCAAATGAAATTGTCTTGGCAGGTATAGGCAAAACTGATGAAGAGCTCGAACTGGCCATCACCCAGGGCATCCATAGCATCAACTGCGAGTCTATCGAAGAGTTGGAAGTGATCAATGAAATCGCTGAGCGCAACAACAGGGTTGCTCATATTTCATTCAGGATCAACCCTAACGTAGATGCGAAAACGCACCACAAAATCACTACAGGGCTGAGCGAAAACAAATTTGGTATTCCCATCAGTGAGGTAGATCGAGCGATCAATGAGATCCACCAAATGAACAGTTTGGAATTGAAAGGAATTCATTTTCATATCGGATCGCAGATTTTGTCCATGGAGCCATTCGAGAAGCTTTGTCAGCAGGTAAATGACCTAATGGATGATATGGAGGCAGCGGGCATCGAGCTTGAGCACATCAATGTCGGTGGCGGATTGGGCATTGATTATCATAATCCTGACTTGAATCCAATTCCTGATTTTGAGACGTACTTCAGGGTATTCCAGGAAAATCTGAAAGTACGAGAAGGTCAAACGGTTCACTTCGAACTGGGTCGTTCTATTGTAGGGCAGTGCGGGTCGTTGATGACTAAAGTACTCTACATTAAAAGAGGTGCGACCAAGAATTTTGCAATCGTAGATGCCGGCATGACGGATTTGATTCGTCCTGCGTTGTACGACTCTTATCATGAAATAGAGAACGTCACTTCTGTGCAGGCTGAAACTGAGAGTTACTCAGTGGTCGGTCCCATTTGCGAAAGTTCTGATGTTTTTGGAGAGGTAGAAATGCCGCTTTCTAAAAGAGGTGACTATCTGAAAATAAAGTCAGCCGGGGCTTACGGGCAAGTTTTGAGTTCCAACTACAATCTGAGGGATCGAGCTCAAACCATTTATTCAACTGATACTACATTGGAAAAGTTATTGAATATCGAAGCAGCCGAATTGGCATAAGAAACAAATAAAGTAGAATTCCTAACTAAAGAGCAAGCCAACCTGGACCTTGCTCTTTTTTATTGCCTTTTAAAAAACAGCTGGGAAATCGGGACAATCATCAGCGCCGCTGCTGCAATGCACAAAAATGAAGCCTTGAGATCTAGCCAGTGCGCAATGTATCCGATAATTGGCGGCCCGGCCAGCACTCCCACCATACCATAGGTGCCGATCAGTGAGATGGCGATTCCCGGAGAAAACTTCTTGAGATTTCCGGCCAGGTTAAAAGTCATGGGAATGATCGATGCTGTCCCCATCCCAACAAGGCAAAAACCTATCATCGCCGGCCAAAAGCTAGGTATAAACACAGAAAGGCTATAACCCGACACGGTGGTAAGCGCGCTAATAATGTAGAGCTTTTGCATGCCTAATCGATCGATCAGCCAATCGGTGGCAAACCGAGACAGAGCCATAGCTATCATAAAAGTCAGGTAGCCAATGGTAAACACCTCTACTTTGATCACATCTTTAAAGTAGATCCCGCTCCAGTCGAACATCCCTCCCTCGCTGATCGCCGCCAGAAAAACCAAGGCACCCAGCATAAGCACCTGCATGTCAGGTTTTCCCAACCGGATCTTGCTCTTTTTGGTGACGTGATCGCCTTTCATCAACCAAAAGAAAATCAGAATAAATGCAATCAGAATTAACCCGCACACCACACTAAAATGCGTCTCCATTGAGGCACCAAAGGAAACCATCAGAGTGCTCGACCCTACACCGACAATACCTCCTACGCTCCATAGTCCGTGGAACGACCCGTTGATCTTTTTGCCAAAACGATCTTGAAGGGTGATGGCCTGGGTGTTCATCGCGATGTTCACGATCCTATTGAAAAAGGCGAACAGAAAAAGAAACACGCCCAGCCAAAACACACTAGGCATAAACGCCGATAGGGCAATCGTCACACTAATCAAAATCCCACCGAACAACATAGGGAAGCGAGGCTCGTACTTCTCGACCAACCATCCTGAAACAGGAAGCCCAATCAAAGAGCTGATCGGAAGTACCAAAAGCAAAGTTCCCAGCTCTGCCTCATTGAGCGCGAAGGTCTCCTTGATCGTAGGAATCCTGGACGTAAAAGTGGTAATGATCACTCCGGATAAAAAGAAAATAGTGCTTAGGGCGATCCGGTTTTTGACTTTTGTTTGCATAGGAGAAAATAGTGCTGCAATGATCGTAGAATTTGTCTATTGCATGTGCAGTATGCCCAAAATATTTGTATATAACGCCTAGATATCCCCTTTTCTATCTAACAGGCTGAGCAATTTATTTCCCTGCAATTTTAAATTCTATATTCAATTTTGCAGCAATGATTGATCGGATTGCAAAACATGAATTGTTCAGCCAATTTCCAGCCGTGGGGATCATCGGCTCATTGGAGGAGTTTATAAGAGAATTGAAGCAATACCTAAAAAAAGCAACAGGCCCAGGAACCTGATGCAGGCATCCACACATCTGTAACTTGTAAAGTTGTTGTTGAGGTTACTTTTTTATAATGCGCTTCAGGTGAACATTGTCAGCTCCTTTCAGCAAAACAGTATAAACACCTGGTGCTAACGATTCAATATTATATTCCGGTTCTGTTCTTCTAAACTGCTTGACAAGATTTCCCGCTAAATCATAAATCAATATTTCGTCAAGCACCGGTAATTTGGTTATTCGAAAACTTGTTGTCACCGGGTTTGGATACATTGAAACCCCCAATTCTACCTCATTTGACACACCCAAAATTGCCTCAATCGTCAATATTCCGTTTATCAAAATGAGGTCATAATTGTCCGCAGTACCCCCGGATAACAAAATATCATATGTACCTCCCGGACTACCCGAAACCGCGTTTGTACTGATGGTAGGCGGAGTGATATCTGATGGATCGTCATCTAAAACAAACCCATCATAGGTCATGGTCAGCTCAGGTATCGGGTCAATCGAAGTGATTGTATGATTATCTGCCGTCACGGTTAAAGCAGCCTTTTCTATAGTCAATGCTCCGTCACTAGTCGATATGTTATAGTTTATTGCGCTGCCTCCAGTGAGGTTAATGGGATACGATCCAATCACGCTAAACTGTGTCGCTTCAGTGGAAATATCCGGTGCAGTTATATCAGCACTCGATTCACCGTTCACAAACCCAGAATAGGCAATGGTCAACTCAGGGTTTACCCCACCATAGGTTCTCGTTTTATCATCCGCTGATGCTCTCAGTACTTTCTTAAAAACTCTTATTTCTCCGGATACCACTCCTTTAGAATAAGCTTCATCTTCTTCCTGTGTAGCCGTGATGATGGCGGTTCCAACTCCTTCTATGGTTGCTTGATCCCCCACCACAGAGATGACTTCAGGGTTTGATGATTCAAAGCTTACCTGGTTTTGTGTATTGGATTCTACGCTTAGTGTAAAAGGTCCATCTCCATAAGTTTTACTCGCTAATTCAATACTTAATATCTGTTCCGATTTATGACCTTTTTCTATTATTCCATAAATAATCAGGTCATTAGAAAATCCACCATCGACTACCAATATATCACCCTCTCTCCTCAAAAAATCTTCGCCATCGTAAGACCGAATGGGCTGAGGGTTCAACCTATTGGTAATATCTAACATCAAAAAACTGGTAACACTTTGCACAAACAACAAATCTTTTGATTCATAAACTTCGATTTCTGTACTAAACCCAAAGCCCCCGATCGAGTCATCAACATCGATTACATTCAGCTCGCTTATAATGTTATTGCTGAAATCCAGGGTCACTACATTTGCCGCCGATGCCTGCCATGTGGCGGCATACCCCATGGCGCCATTGCTTAGTACTTCAAAATCATATAGCTCACCTTGTACCCCTTGCTTGCCATCCACTTCCATATTTCCGTTGTTGTCAATCGTGACATGTCGAAAATCATTGTTATCCAACCAGGAATTGGTTTCGTCAACAATTTTGAATGGGCCGATGCCTCCAAATATTAGCCCTGTAAAATCATCTCCAAATCCATCAACTATTATGGGTTGAATTGGATCACTTACGTCGATACTCATAAAGTTAAAAGTGCTTGACTGGGCATATAATATGTCGTTTTTGACCGCCTTAAGATCGGTTACTTCACGAGCCTCCTGCTGGTCTGCCCTGGGTATGGTCAGAAAATGCCCAAGCAAGGATGGAGTGTCTGGATTGGATATATCCAATATGGCTAAGGTGGCATCATCACCACTTCCGTCTCCTCCGATATAAAGTCTATTGTTGTCCGCCAGTATACTAGATGCGTCAATATCAAATTCAAAATCCATCTCAGAAACGATCATCGGGTTTGACGGATTTGATATGTCAACCACTTTCATTTTGTCATTGCCACCTATATTTGAAATCACATACACACGGTCATCGACAATGGTCGCATCAGAGGGTGCGAAATCTGAAAAACTCATATCGCTTAGCTTAACCAAACGGTATCCTGTTTCGGATCCCACATTTTGACATGTCAAAGAATTAGCATACGTTTCTAGCGAGCTCACCAAGACTAAGTATGGGTCACTTGTCGGCTCACATAGACCCGCATTATTCGATATATCAAGGTGCGCCAAACCACTCAGGTTAATGAGGGATTCCGGAATTGTACCCTCCAAATCGTTATTCTGTAATTTGAGCTGCTCCAGGCTGATTAGATTCCCCAGCTCTGAAGGAACCTGTCCCGAAAAGTCATTATCATTAAGAAATAGCTCCCTCAGGTTGGTCAAATTGCCCAGTTGGCTTGGAATAGGCCCTGAAAAATTGCTTGCCCCGAGATATAGATGATCCAATTGAGTAAGGTTACCAATCTCAGCAGGCAATTCCCCCGTGAATTGATTGTACTCGAGTGCCAGCCCAACGAGGTTCGTTAGTGTCCAGACCTCTTCGGGCACTGTTCCTGATAGGTTATTACTCCTCAGATAAAGCCTTTCTAACTGTGTCAAATTGCCCACCTCGGGAGGAAGATTACCTCCCAGGAGCAGATCCGTAAGTGAGAGCAATCGCAGGCTAGTCAAAGTCCATATTTCAGCCGGGATTCCCGATTCCCACAATCCGTTATTAAACGAAAGATTCAGCTCTGTCAGTGCATCTAAATCTCCTATCTCTCCGGGTATCGCACCCGAGAGGTTATTGCCATCCAGGTAAACCCTGGTCACCCTGTCTGCGTCAACAGTCACTCCATACCAGCTATCCACCGTGCCTGTGAGCCAGTTCGTATTATTCGTCCAGTGGTCACCGTCGGTGGTATTGTAGAGGGCTACCAGGGCGAGGGAGTCGATTTCAAAAGCCGTAGGGGTTGGTGCAACAGTGGTAACCTTCGTCAACGATCCGATAGGACTTCCTCCGATATCAGGACTAAAGACATACTCGGCTTGGTAGTCAGCCCCATTTATGTCAAAACTAAAAACGTGGCCAATATCACCTTCTGAATCCGTACTTGTTACACCCCAAATCCTGTCATGATGCTCTATGAGCCTATGCCCTAATGATCCCGATACGGTTGTAGCAGAGAATTCACGCACCACAGTGTAGTTACTTGTGCCATCTTTGTCTACCATGAAAACAACGTTTTTACTTTCATTCCCCCACGGTCGGGTCACTCCCCAAAATTTCCCATTACTTTCTAAAAGCTGACCAAAAGGGTTCTGCCCATTGGGCCCATCAAACTCATGATGTATGGTAAGGTCGGTTCCGTCAGGCATGACACTATATATTATTCCGTTGACCAGTACATCAGTGGCCCCTACACCCCAAAGCCTGCCTTCACTTTCCAATAGTGCTCCCGCCGGATAAATATTTTCAAAGTCATAGACAGTTGACACGGTCGAACCCTGATCAACCCTAAACAGGTATCCTCGACCATGAGCACCTGCCGCATCAGAAATCCCCCACAGCTTGTCATTATAGGCTAATAGACCTTGCGTCCCATTGGCTTGACTTGTAAAGTCATAAATTTTCGAATAGCCGTTTCCATCCACGCCCAGAGTAAATATCACACCCTGGTCATTCGCACCTCCGTTTCTTGTCATTCCCCAAAACTTACCGTCACTTAGGGTAAGATATCCCTCGAACAAAGGATTTATTCCTGTGGCTTCCTCAAAATGATGGTGAATTGTATAATCACTTCCATCGAAAGTGATACTGAATATAACGCCCCCATTGTGAGTTCCTCCATCACGAGTTAGTCCCCATAGCCTTTCTTCATATTCTAGCAGATGCCCTGCTGGATTCAAACCATTAGGTGCATCGAAGGAATGGACCACTTCTACCTCAGGTATTGTGTAATCAAAAGTAAAGATGTTTTCCACATTGGTATTCCAGAGTTTGCCTCCAGCCTCCAGAAATGGAGCTCCTGAATTTAATTGTGAAGAAGCTTCCAGCTCAATGATTTCTGTAAAACCTGAACCATCGAGTTCCAAGCTATACAGGAGCCCTGACTTCATTCCTAGAAATTTACCGTCAAACTCTGTGAGACTCCCTCCTTGAGTCCATTCTGCCGTGGAAGGGAAAGCGTAGTGAAGTTTCATTCCTGTCCCGTCATTGCCAATGGAAAAAATTGTTCCATTCGTATCTCCTGTATTGGGCGGATCTGCGCAACTCGTACCGCTATGATAAGCATCTGAATAGAGAACCACACAGGAGGCTTCATTTTCCCAACCCCAGCCGTCACCATCCGGATCGGTACCTGGGTCTACACATACAGGATAACAATTCCCACCTATTTCTCTAAATAATCCTCCTTCAAAGTATCTCGTCAAGCCCCAAAGACGACCCCCGCTTTCTAAAAGTGTACCCCCAGAACCACTTCCAATAAGTCCCGAGTTGAAGGCATACACTTCTGTAAATCCAGTACCGTCAGTGTTCATATTAAAAATATTTCCTCGCCATATTACACCACCATTTCCTCCCTGAGAGGTTGACCCCCATATTTTGCCATTGCTTTCTATGAGTGTGCAATAGGGCATAGCCCCGTCTATATCATAATGAAATTCATGAACAACCGAAAATCCTGTACCGTCCGTATTCAGGCTGAATACGACTCCATCATCATTGGCACCACCTGATGGCGTGGTGCCCCACAGCTTTCCATTGCTCTCCAGTAACTCATATTCAGGATTTTGTCCGGTTGCTCCGTCAAAATGGTGGGCCACCTCAAATCCAGACCCGTCAGTATTGATGCTGTAAATAACACCCAGATCAAAAGACCCTCCTTCTTTAGACATCCCCCATAATTTCCCATTGCTCAGCACCAGACCTCCAAAGGGATGAGCACCATGCGTGACATCAAAAGAGTGGATGATTTGAAACTCTGATCCACCCTGATTCATACTAAAAATAACCCCAACGCTAATCTCTCCCCCACTTGCTGTGGTACCCCATATTTTTCCATTATGTTCTACTAGTCGGCCATTTTGGAACCGATCCGGTAATGGTACCGAAAAATTCATCAAGCGCTCAGGGTCATCTCCATTTTCATCCAGAGAGAAAATTGTACCTCCATGATGCGTACCTACGCCTACGAGGCGAGTGGTTTGAGCGTTGGAGGTTGGCAATTGGACAAAATACAGAGTAGATAGTAACGAAAACAGAATGATTCTCCTCATAATCGTAAAAATGGTTTTATACAAAGCTAAAACCGCCCAATTTTCGTGTCAATAACCATAAATGGGTATTTCTTTTTATATTACATATTGCATGTAACTGGTTATGAACTGATTGCAGGCACCGTAGTATTTAGAACACCTACCCAATCACCAACATGACTGACCGTCACCAGGAGGCCGAAGAGTATCAAAACGACTTGAGTGCGCTTACCCGGCTGCATGTCACACAAGATTTTGACAATCAACCCCGGCAGGATATAGAAGAAGTGGTGAGAAGCCTCAGCATCCTGCCCAATGAAATGGCCTATGTGGTAGACTGTCGCTCAGCAGAAGTGGAAATCTTTGGGAATGTAGGATCAATAGGCTCCAAAGGCTTTTCTCCCAATTGCATTGACGACCTGTTTGAGCTATTCTCCACCAAGCACAGAGAAGCTTACCTCGCAATGATGACTCCTGCGATCAAATCAATTGTAACCAATGAGGTAATGTTGAACCAGCAATCCCCCGAAGAACTTGTTCTTACTTCGATCTTCAACGGTTCAAACAACAAAAAAATACTGAGGAGGTCATTTATCACTTCACTCAGTAGCGAAAACAACATTGAGTACTCAGCAGCAATCCTTACTGATGTCACCCATCTGGTTCAATCCAGTAAGTTTTCCTACAACTTTAGCGGACCGCAGAGCAAAGACCTCTATTGCTGTATCAATGACATAAAAGAGTACAGATCGCTTCTTAGCCATCGGGAAGTACAAATATTGAAAAGCATAGGAAATGGCTGGAACAGCCAAATGATCGCGGATCACTTTTTTATATCCAAGCACACCGTAGACCGGCACAGAAAAAACATCCTGAAAAAACTAGAAGCGAATAACTCCATCCAGGCCTACCAAAAGGCCATGGATATGGGGTTGATGAAATATTGATAAGCCTATGCAACAAACACTCAATACCTACACGACAGGTTCTGGCAAGGACCTAATAGTCTTCATTCATGGCAATTCGTCATCTGCCAAAGTATTTGAACAAGTGATGAATACAATGGGTGAAAAACATCTCTGCATCGCCATGGATCTACCGGGCTGTGGCGAGTCATTTCGATCTAGTACCCCCGAGTCTGACTATACCTTGCACAACATAAAAAACACGGTTTTGAAAACGATCCAGCAATATGATGCCGAAAGCATCCTGGTCATGGGTCACTCCCTTGGTGGCCATATAGCGCTGGAAATCGCCGCTCATATCAAAAACCTAAAAGGACTCATCTTCGCCGGTACACCTCCCCTCAAAAAACCCCTCAACATGGAAGAAGCCTACCTACCTAATCCTCTGATGGGAACATTCTTTGTAGGCGAAGTGAGTCAAATGGTTCTCGATGAATTTGTGGATGACATTTGTCACGTCCAAGAGGCAAAAGAAGAAGTAAAAAGAGATTTTCTGAATACAGACCCGACATTTAGAACCACACTGGGAAGAGCACTGTCGCAGCCTGATGCCATCATGGACGAAGTGGCCATTCTCAATGAACTAGCGGAACCCGTTTTCGTGATACAGACCGCCTTCGAGACCATGGTCAATCCGGACTACCTCAATTCACTACAAAACATCACCCGGACCTATGAAATAGATCAATGTGGCCACTATCCGAGTCTTGAGCAGCCCAACCGGTTTACCAAGATCATGGTGGAGATCGCTGGAGAGATGTTTGACTAACTCCTAATCCCTTATCACCTCAGAAGGAAAGCTTACGATCGATTCCACCCCATCCTTGCCCACTGCGGCTACTCCAAAAAGGAAATTGTCAATCACGATGCCTTCAAGGGTAAATTCGTTCACATCTCCCACATATCTGGACATATCCCAGGTCGGGCTGGTTGTCAGACGCCAGTAGATTTTGTAGCCGGCTACATTGGGATCACCAGACTTGTCCCATGCGAGTCTTACGGATGGCTCCACCACACCTCCAATCTCTACATTTTTGGGTGCGCTCGGTGCCATGGCCAGTGCTGCCAGGTTGATGGCATTCACAGCCGTCAGCTTTTTGCAATACTCAAAATCTACCCCTTCAATCACATCACCATATTCGATCCCGTTTTCCTTACGCACGTCCTGATGCTGACGGTTGTAGTTTTCATGTGCCTCCATAATGCGCACCCCTGCAAAACCTTCGTCATTGAAGGGCTTATGATGCCCACCTCGACCGAAGCGATCCAATCGATAGATCATCATGGGATTCATTTCCGGCATGTAAGTCTGCGTGGTGGTATAGATGTATCGAGCCAGCTGCCTGGAAATACCATCAATCTCACCTCCATAGTATCTTCTTCTTTTTCGCTGCTCTTCGGTTTCAGTCACCGGTGTAGGCTCTGAGAAAATCCTAAATGTCCGGTTGTCAATCACCCCATCTACTCCTTCGATATTCCCGATCATATCATTATTGAGTACGCCAACAATATCCCAGCCTTCTTCTTTGGCTCTTTCTGCGACGATCTTCCCACCGAATAGTCCCTGCTCCTCTCCAGCCAATCCGGCATAGATGATGCTTCCCTTAAACTTATATTTCGACAAAACCCGTGCTGCTTCCAGCGTACCGGCCATACCGCTGGCATTGTCGTTAGCCCCCGGAGAATAGTCCTTGAAGTTGTTTGGATCGGTCACCCTCGAATCGATATCGCCCGACATTATGACGTATCTATTGGGGTAGTCGGTACCTCTTTGGACGGCTACCACACTCACTAAGTACACATCCCGGGTGATTCTGGAGTTTGTGCCTTTTCTGATGGTATCTCCCACATAAAACACCTCCAGGCATCCGTCACACTCTTCACTGATTTTATCAAATTCCGCTTTGATCCAGCGGCGTGCCGCTCCTATTCCCTTCTTCTTTGATACGGTATCCGAAAGGGTATGCCTGTCCCAAAACTCACGAGATTTTCCACATCTGATCTGAGCCGGTCAGCCGAAATAGAATCGATAATTTGATAGGTTTTACCTGCTATTGAACTTTCTTGCGCCTTGAGCGAAATACATGCAACAAAAAGTAGCAGGAAGCAGTAATATGATCTCATGGAATTTTGGGAACTAATGTTTCAATAATAACCTGGGGGTTAAATTAAACATAAATATAGTGTATTGGGAAATTGAATAAATTTGCCGCAGCACGACCAGCAAAAGCACCAAGCATAAGGGGCAGGCAGTATATGATTGTCTAATACAAAACAGTGATCAATAGGAGTTCTGTACTCATGGACAACTATGTGAGGTAAAGGATTATCCACTTTTATTAAAACTCAAAATAAAAAACCTGATTCATACATATCCCCGACTCGTCCGACTTGTTCTGGCACATATCCTGATGCTGTGTATTGCTCAGATGGGCATGGCGCAGGAGGATGACAACCTGACCAGGATCTGGGGTACGGTAAACGATGCTACTACCG
The DNA here is from genome assembly GCA_965222305.1 of Reichenbachiella sp. Lineage (GTDB taxonomy): Bacteria > Bacteroidota > Bacteroidia > Cytophagales > Cyclobacteriaceae > Reichenbachiella. The sequence continues at coordinate 4,591,268 of OZ244943.1, read as the reverse complement.
GGGAGCCCCTGCCGTATGTCAATATCTCCTTTCAAGGCACTACGATAGGTACCGTCTCAGATATCAACGGAAAATTCTATCTGGAATCGTATGAAGCCACCGACACCCTTAAGATTTCTTTTATTGGATTTGACCCTACCTACTATGCAGTGAAAAAAGGGCAAACCCAAACCATATCTATCGCACTGAAGGAATCCAGCGTGCAGTTAGAAAACATTACCATCAGCAGCAAAAAACTCCGCTATCGCAACAAGGACAACCCTGCAGTCTCCATCATTAAACTCATCCTAAGGAATCGTGATCACAACCGGCCCGAAGCCCTCGACTACTTTGAGTATGACAAATACGAAAAGGTTGAATTTGATCTAAACAACATCACGGAAGAATTTCGCAAAAAGCGGGCGCTAAAAAACTTTCAGCTGATCTTCGACTATGTAGACACCTCGGAGGTCAATGGCAAGACCTACCTGCCCATCTTCCTCCGTGAGACCAGCTCAAAAGTTTACTACCGTCAGAGCCCTCAAAAATCTGTTGAATACCGATTGGCTGAGAAAATGACAGGGTTTGAAGACTACTTTGACAGTCGGGGGGTATCTCAGCTCATAGACAAGATGTACCAGGATATTGATATCTATGACAACAACGTAAACGTCCTCACACAAAAATTTGTGAGCCCGATCTCCAACATCGGCCCTATCACTTACAAATACTATATCGATGACACGGTTTCTATAGAGGGCAGCAAATATTACAAGGTCGCCTTTCAGCCCAGAAACCCTAATGACCTGGCCTTTGTAGGCAATATGCTAGTGACGACCGATTCGGCCTACGCTGTAAAGAACATCTCAATGCGGATCACCGAACGCACAAACCTCAACTATGTCGAGGATCTGTTCATCGATCAGGAATTTGAAAAGAATCAATTTGGCACCTACGATCTGATCAAGGACAAGATCAGTATTGACTTCAATCTACTGGATCCAAACGGGCTTGGCCTTTTCGGCAAACGAACAGTATCGTACAGAAATCTGGTGTACAACCAGCCTCGTGACGATAAAACCTACAAGAGCGTCAATAATCTGGTGATTTCAGAGGATGCCACAGAAAAAGGGGAAGAGTATTGGGAGGAAGCCCGTCACATGGATCTATCGCGATCTGAGCAGGGTGTATTCAATATGATCGAAGAGGTAAAGGAACTGCCGGCCTTCAAGCGGTTTATGGATTTGCTTACGTTCATTCTTGTGGGTTATATCGATCTGGGCAAGGTGGAGATCGGCCCTGTAGGCTCCTTTTTTAGCTGGAATGAAGTTGAGGGTTTCCGGGGCAGGTTTGGAGGTAAGACCACACGTCGGGCCAGTGAAAAATATGAACTGGCAGCACACGTTGCCTATGGATCATTTGACCAGGCTTGGAAATACTCCGGGCAGGTGACCCGGTACTTTTCCCACTCTCCGCTCCATGCGGTGCGGCTTACCTACGAAAATGAAATAGAAAACCCCGGCCAACAACTGCAGTTTGCCAACGAGGATAACTTCCTTCTTTCAATCAGACGTGGAGTCAACAACAAGCGCTTTTACTACGAGCGGGCCGAAGCAGAATACATGCGCGAAGTAGGGGGTGGTGTATCTTTCATCGTAGGTGGAAAAATGAAAGACTTGATGCCAGGTGGTATTTTAAGCTTTCTGCCTGGAGAAAATGTTCGCGAGGAGTACACCACTCCGGAAGAAAGGGAGCAGCAGCGAATAAACGTCCTTGAGTCCAACCTTACCCTGCGCTTTGCGCCCAACGAACAATATTATGAAGGGGAAAGCTCCCGAACCCAGATATACAACAAACACCCCATTTTTACTGTAAAGTATGACAAAAGCTACGAAGACTTTCTGGGCACCGACTATGGATATGACAAGCTAAGCTTTGGCGTTTTCAAGCGTACGTTTGTGCCACCCATCGGATTTTTTGACCTGGAGATAGAAGCCCGAAAGCTATGGGGTCAGGTACCCTACCCGTTACTGCATATTCCTACGGCGAACCAGACCTATAGCTATATGCTCCGTGCTTACAACTTGATGAACTACCTGGAATTTGTCAGTGATGAGTACGTCAGCGTGCAGTATGCGCATTATTTCAATGGCTTTTTTATGAACAAAATCCCCGTGCTCAAACGAATGAAACTCCGATCTATCATTACGTTCAAGGGGCTTTTGGGCAATCTTACCACCTTAAATGATCCAAGTCAGGAGGCCAATAACAATCTGCCCGACCTACCGGCTATTGAAAAAAATGACATCATTACACCGGTAACTTTCCCACTCGATCACTACATCGAGACGAGTATCGGGATAGGCAACATCATCAATATATTCCGCATCGACCTAGTAAAACGATGGACCCAACTGGATCGACCAGATGTTGCTTCAGGTTACAGCATTCGGGCCCGTCTGAAAATTGAATTCTAAACTTTTACAAGTTTTTGGCCTCTGGTCACATCGTTTTAGGTATTTTAACGTCTTGGTTTAAATGATAATTGGATAAAATAAGTACAGAACTCTATCGATTCCATTTATCTTTGCCGGATTAATAAAATTGCCCACTAGCGAATATTTGTAGAACGAATGGTCCACATCAAGCAAGTCCAGAGTAAGAAGGACTTAAAGAGCTTCATTGATTTCCCCCACGACTTGTATAGTGACGACCCCAATTATGTACCGGAGATTTACATTGGGCAAAAAGACCTTCTAAACAAAGACAAACACCCGTTCTTCCAGCATTCTGAAGCAGAGTACTTCCTTGCCGAAAAGGAAGGAAAAGTGGTGGGTAGAATCGCAGCAATCAAAAACAACAACCACATCGAGTACACCGGCAGTCAGGATGGGCACTTTGGTTTTTTCGATGTGATCGAAGACTTTGAAGTAGCCCAAAAGCTACTCGATACAGCCAAATCGTGGATTGCTGAAAAAGGACTGTCTAACATGCTCGGTCCAGGCAACTTCTCTACCAATGAAACTTGTGGCGTACTCATCGACGGCTTTGACATGCCTCCAACGGTGATGATGACTTACAATAAACCGTACTATGACGACTTCTTGCTCAAGTATGGGATGGAAAAGAACATGGATCTACTTTCCTACAAGATCATGACCAAAGACCTGCCTGAAAAATTGGTACGTCTGTCGTCCATGATCCTGGAAAGACTCAATAATAAAGGCATCACCATTCGCACGGCCAACATGAAGAAATTCAATGAGGACGTAGAAAAGGTACTGACAGTCTACAATGCCGCCTGGGAAAAAAACTGGGGCTTTGTGCCTATGACCGACGATGAGTTTAAGCACACGGCCAAGGATATGAAGCAGATCCTGGATCCTGACTTTCTGCTGATTGCTGAAAAGGGCGGAGAACCTATTGGCTTTTCACTGACCATTCCGGATGTAAATGTGGCCATAAAGCCGATGAAAAGAGGTCGATTACTGCCATTTGGCATATTCAAGCTACTTTATCACAAAAGATTTATCAATCGAGTGAGGGTAATTACGCTTGGGATTGTCGAAGAATATAGGAAGCTGGGCATTGATGCATATTTCTACATGAAGTCGTTCGAAGAGGCCGCTAAAAAGAAATTGGATTATGGGGAAGCTTCCTGGATTTTAGAAAATAACGAAATGATGAATAAGGCCCTGGTCAATATCAATGGCAAGGTGTACAAAAAGCATCGATTGTATAAGCAAGAAATAGAAAAATAGCATAGACCCGATATGTAATGGGTGAATCGATCATCCGCAACCAAAAAAGAGATCAAATGAGTGTACTACGAGAAAGATTGTCCAAATACACCTACGCAGAGGAAGTACGAAAGAGGGGTATTTATCCATACTTTAGGGAAATCAGTTCCAATCAGGATACTGAAGTCATCATCAATGACAAAAAAGTTTTGATGTTTGGCTCCAACAGCTACCTGGGCCTGACCAATCACCCAAAAGTAAAAGCTGCGGCAAAAGCTGCGGTGGATAAATATGGTACCGGCTGTGCAGGGTCAAGGTTTTTGAATGGTACACTGGACTTGCACGTAAAGCTCGAAGAGGAGCTTGCAAAGTATTTTAAGAAAGAGGCTGCATTGGTATTCAGCACTGGTTTCCAGTCAAACCTGGGAACAGTGGCGTGCCTTACCGGTAGAAACGATTTCATCCTTATTGATGAATTGGATCACGCATCTATCATTGACGCGACACGACTGTCTTTCTCAAAAGTGATCAAATTCAAACACAACGATATGGAGTCTCTTGAGCGTCAGCTTAGAGACTTGCCGGATCCTTCTGTAAAGCTGATCGTAGTAGACGGCATTTTCAGTATGGAAGGGGATATCGTTAAGCTACCAGAAATGGTAGCCCTTGCTAAGAAATATGCTGCCACCATTATCGTAGATGATGCGCACTCTGTTGGTGTGATTGGAGAAAATGGTTCTGGCACGGCTTCCCACTTTGGGCTGGAGGATGACGTAGATTTCATCGTTGGGACATTTAGTAAGTCCCTTGCCTCGCTAGGCGGGTTTGTTGCCACTGATCAGGTCAATGTGGAATTCATGAAGCACCATTCAAGAGCTTTGATGTTTAGTGCCAGCATTCCTCCTGCGTCTGCTGCCAGCGCCTTGGCCGCACTGGAAATCATCCAGACTGAGCCGGAAATCATCAAAACACTTTGGGACAACACCCACTATGCAAGTAAACGCTTGACCGAACTGGGCTTTGAAATTGGAGACAGTGAGTCACCGATCATTCCTATCTACATCCGAGACAATGAGAAGACCTTCCAGGTAACTCAGTTTCTGATCGATGAAGGAGTATTTGTCAATCCGGTAATTTCTCCGGCTGTTAAGAGCGATTCATCGTTGATTCGATTCTCATTGATGTCGACACACACCCATGACCAAATTGATTTTGCGATCAACAAGTTGGTAATGGCACGTGAGGCTATTGGCTTTGGTGAGAAAAGCGAAGTGAGAGCAGATGGCTCCCTGGTGATCAAATAAGCTCACCCCTCATTTTTGATAGTTAGATTCTTATGAATGTCCTGATTACCGGAGCCAATGGTTTCGTAGGCAGTCATATCGTAGAATATGCATTGACAAAGGATGTCAATGTATTCGCTGCTATTCGCCAAACCAGCAACACCCGGTATATATCTGATGAAAAGGTGAAGAAATTCGTCATGGATTTCTCATCTGAGGAGTCCATCACCGAAGGCTTGGAGGAGTTCTACAACACCTACGGGTCGATAGACTATATAATCCATAATGCCGGCCTGACAAAAACACTCCGTTCTGATGACTATGACAGGGTCAACTATCAGCTGACATTGGATTTGATATCAGCACTGGATCAATCAAGGCATGAGATCAAGAAATTCACCTACATCTCAAGTATGGCGGCAGCCTCTCCGGGTATTGGTGATCAGCCCATAACTATCGACCAGAAAGGAGAGCCCGTCTCGCGATATGGAGTAAGCAAGAAGAAAACCGAAGACTACATCGAAGAATCATGCCCTCTACCCTATCTAATCCTAAGACCACCGCCGGTCTTTGGCCCTAGGGACGAAGACATGTTTACCGTATTTAAGATGCTGTCGCAAAAAATGGAACTCTACATAGGAGGGCATAATCAACTGCTGTCTTTTGTGTATGTAAAAGATCTGGCCAGAGGCGTCATGGAAGCGACACTATCGGATGTGTCCAATAAAAAGTACTTTTTGTCTGATGGCAAGTATTATGATGGAAGAGGGTTCAACCAGTTGGTAAAAAAAGAATTGGTTGTGAAAACATTGCAACTCAGTCTGCCGCTATTTCTGGTGTATATAGTGGCGTTTTTCTCCGAGCTTGGTAGCAAAATCACGGGGAAGGTTTCCCAACTCAACCTCGAAAAGATCAAAGAACTAAAGTGCCCCAACTGGACTTGTGATTCCAGCGACTTTTACAAGGACTTAAATATCCAGGCCAATTACACTTTGGAGCAAGGCATCCGTGAAACTGTTGAATGGTATAAAAAGGAAAGCTGGCTATGATCAGGCTAAAAACTCCTGCCTGAATTTTTCTACCTCCTCAGATAATCCAAAAATGATCAACACATCATCCGGATCCAGGTTTTTGTGCGAAGGAGGATTGAATGTAAGCTTGTCATCTTGATCCTTAAATCCAATTACCGATGTTCCTGTTCGCTTCCTGATATCCAGATCGAGTATGGATTTATCCCGAAATTCGGATTTCAATTGTCCTACATGTACTTCTTCCAACACGTAATCCCCACCACCGGAGAGCATATCCAGGTATTCGATCACCACCGGTTTGGTGATGTGCTGTGCCATGTGCAGTCCACCCACAGCATCCGGCATGATCACCTTCGTCGCTCCTGCTCGTAGCAGTTTTTTCTCTGAAGTTTCTTCAGAGGCCCTCGATATAATCGTAATGCCAGGGTTCAACTCTCTTGCTGTCAGTGCCAAAAAGACGTTCTGAGCATCATTAGGAAGTGTGGTGATTATCGCCTTGGCTCGATTGATCCCTGCGGCCAGGAGTACATCGTCACTTGTAGCATCCCCTTTGATCACACGATACTTGTAAAACTGCTCGATATAATCAATCCGCTCATCATTGGTTTCCAGTATCACAAAGTCCTCTCCATGACTGGCTAGTTCTTCACTCGCCTTAGCGCCATTGCGACCAAAACCACAAACAATCACATGATTATCCATTTTCCTGACTCCTTTATTAAATAAATACTTCTTGTATAATTTATTAAGCTCACCTTCAAAAAGATAGGCAGAAACGACTGAAACAACGTACGCTATGACCGCCAAATTCAAAATAATGTAAAAGCTCACGAAGATCCGTCCCTCATCGGAGAGCGGTCTGATCTCATTGTATCCGACCGTCGAAAAGGTAATGACGGTCATATAAAATGCCTCTATAAATCGAAAATCCTCGATCAACATAAAACCGGCCACACCGGTGATCACCGAGGCCAGCATGAGCACCACGGCAAACACAAACCGATTGAGTCGTATCCGTCTGAATACTCTTGATCTAAATGTTGGATTTTGGATCATTGTTACTCGTTGTCCTTGGTCGGAACGTTCGTATTTTCGAGCCTCTTGGCCTTCTCAGGCCTCATAGGCACCGGCTTGTCTCGAAGACCAAACCGATACGTAATATAGTAACTGAACCCGAAATTGCTCGACCTATCCGCTCGCCCAAACCCCGGTAGGTAAAAGGGGTTAAGAACCTCCGCTCCTGAAATCTGTCGGCTCATTTTGAATCGTACCACGTAGCCCATGTACAACGGCCCTACAATACGGGCACTTAAGCCAAAATTGGCTTCAAGCCACCATGCAGAAATGTCTTCATTTCTATAGTTCTGGATCTCAGGGCTCCACTCGTCGTGGTTTCCAAAATACAAAATCTGATCTTCCAGGTTAGACCATGAATATTTGAAACCAAAAAACAAGCTACTCCAGCTCTTGTTATAGGGCATAAAGTTGATCTCGGGGCCAACACGATAGTACTGCCCACTGTACCGATAGTCAAAGTTCGCCTCGGTAATAACCCTATCACTCCACCCAAAATCAAAGGCCAGAAAGAATTGATCAAAGTCTATTTTTCCGTTGAGCTCACCATCTATTCGGTCTGATTGTGCCGAATTGATCAACTGCACCACATCATAAGATAGATAAAAAGCGGACGGTTTCCAGTCACGCTCTCTTTTGGGCAATTCCATGCGCTGATATTCAGACTCCTCCTGTTGTGGGCCACCCTGTGCCCACACCTGAGACATACCAATTAGCAGCAGACTAATTGTACAAGCGGATATTTTCATTAATCGAAGCATCAATAGAGGAATTCACCGTATTTGCTGAGTCAAAAGTATGACTTATGACGGATAGATTGTCAAAGAAAAAATTAGGGCCGCATTCAGCCGATAGCCACTGCAACTCTCGAGTATAGCTCACTTCCACGTGATAGGTGCGAGCTCCAGTTAGAAAAGTAAACCTCGAGGTATCGCTATTCGGATTTAGCTGAAGTTGAACCGCATCAAACTCTTGAGCAGAGTCCAAATCAACATGTAAGATGGTGTCACTATTGGTAATTATATTGAATTCAGCTGCCTCAGGCTCAAACTCGTTCTTATCATAAAACGTAATAATTATCCTGTCATAGGGAATCTCCTGTGTGCACTCCGGGTCTTCAGCACAGGAATAAATCACAGCAGAAAATGCCATCACACCCAATAAAAACAAGGTTTTTCCCTGCATAACGATCCTAAATTATTCGCTGCTAAGATACTTATATACCACGAATCCTCCTTGCGAGAAACTGACTAACCTTGAACCATTAAATAGTATATCTGAGCCACTGTCCTTAGGGAGGTCAATCTCTTTCTTCTCACCAGAATAGATGTCTGTAATAATCATCCGGCCTGCTAGTTTTCCGTAAAAACTACTCCGATAAAACCTTGGTTTCCCCATTTTCCCCAATGGGATCGACTCAAGGTAATTCCCGAGGTTGTCAAACACCAGCATCATGTTTCCACTCACAAGGAACATTCGGTTTTCCTGGGTTTTGAAGAAATCTACGTCCGCTGTTTTTTGATCCAAAACTTGTGCCAGTGATTTTTCTTCCAATACCTGTGCCCTGTTAGCATCTAATAATTTTAGAGAGAAATCAGTAAGATCGACCACCCATACAGTTTGTTGAGGCGTAGGGCTCACCGCAGTGACAAACCCAAGATTAAAATCGGATAATCTATATTGAATGGGATCTCCAAACCATCGATTGAGCATGACCAGCTCCTGCATTCCTTCGTAGAACAAGGCCACCTTGAGCTGCGTCGTGACTTTCAATTCATCTACCCTGGTGATACGAACAGGTGAATAATCCAACAGTTTTTCTCCGCTCTGAGAAAATTTCATCACAGTTCCTTCAGCATTGGCTACATATATATTGCCCATTTGATCCTGATCGTAGAGTTGGATTCCATCTACTTTGACCTGTTTGATTTCTTGCCATTGGGAAAAGGCCGCATGGGCGTTAACAATGATCAGCGATATCAGGCTGAGTTGCCTCACGCCTTGTAGGTTTTCAAAACAAAATCATCACCGTCAAATTCGCCATAGCTGCACTCACTCAACCAATCCCCAAGATTGATGTAAGTGATGCCGTGAGTCTCCCTCACAGTAGCGTCATGGCAATCACCATATACATAAAAGTCGTGGTGCTGTTTGTCTTCGATTGATTGGCTATACTCGATCAATACCTGATGTGACTTCTCATGATTGCTCATACGTTTTTTGCTCTCGCCCGACCACAAGTTGGCCAACCAAATACCTACATCAGGGTGTAACCAACCGAAAAGCCATTGGCATACCGGATTGGTAAAAAACCATTTAACGATCAGAAAATTCGTTTGTCCCTTACCCAGTCCATCACCATGGGCGATATAAAAATCCTTGTCACCAATATTGAATCTCGTGGGCCCGACCAGGATGTCGGTACCAATTTCGATGGGTAAATAGTCCTTGTACCACAAGTCATGATTCCCAATGAAAATGTAGATCTTAACGCCGACGTCCGAGAGTTCGGCTAGCTTACCTAAAAACCGAATATAGCCTTTGGGTGCTACCTTTCGATACTCAAACCAAAAATCGAACAAATCCCCAACGAGTATCAATGCCTGAGCATCTGACTTTATTTCATTCAGCCACCGTACGATTTTCTGTTCCCGCTGAAAGGACTCTTCATAATTCGGTGACCCTAAATGAAAGTCACTGGCGAAGTATACCTTTTTTCCCGCTCCTGGTTTGGAAATATTGATTTTCATGAGGCGGATCGTTGCCTCTTATTTGGCACCCTCGGGAGTTTCCTGCTTTACGTCTTCCTCCTGAGAATCGCCTTCCTCTTCTACTTCAGCCTGTATTGTAGATTTTAGCTCTTCGATAGCCTTTTCGTTCTCCTTTTCTTTGGGTCCCTTAGGACCAAGAGAACCATTGGTGAAAGCCTCATAGTTTGTCTCCTTTTCAAAAGGTCGCTTACCGATCAGGGCCTCCAGGTCAGACTGGAATATGATTTCTTTTTCAAGCAGTTCCTCAGCGATTTTTTCCAATTCAGGTCTTTTATCAATGAGCAAGGCCTTTGTTCGGCCATAGGCTTTATCAATAATCTTTTTGACCTCCGAATCGATTTTTTCAGCTGTTGCTTCTGAATATGGCTTATTGAAGTTGTATTCCGATTGTTTCGAATCGTAGAACGACACATTTCCAATCGTTTCGTTCATACCATATACAGTCACTATACTGTAGGCCATCTTCGTGATCCGCTCCAAATCACTTAAGGCTCCAGTAGATATTTTGCCAAATACGATCTCCTCAGCGGCACGTCCTCCCAGGGCCATACACATTTCGTCAAGCAGTTGCTCTGTCTGGTAGAGGTACTGCTCCTTGGGCAGATACTGCGCATACCCTAAGGCAGCAAGGCCCCTTGGTACAATACTCACCTTGACCAAAGGATCAGCATGCTCAAGAAACCAGCCGGCCACTGCATGACCCGCTTCGTGATAGGCAACTATTTTCTTTTCCTCAGGGGAAATGATCTTGCTTTTCTTTTCCAGACCACCAATTACTCGATCGATGGCATCCTGAAAGTCCTTAAGATCAACCGCTTTCTTATCTTTCCTGGCGGCGATCAAAGCTGCTTCGTTACATACATTCGCGATTTCTGCCCCGGCAAACCCAGGGGTCTGTGCTGCCAATTTTTTAGAATCAACGTCTTTTTTGATTTTAATAGGCGCCAGGTGGACCTTGAAGATTGCATCACGGCCCACGATATCCGGTTTGTCGATACTGATCTGTCGATCAAATCTCCCCGGTCTCAACAATGCAGAGTCCAATACATCAGGCCTGTTCGTCGCTGCCAGAATGATCACACCTGAGTCTGTAGAGAACCCGTCCATTTCTACTAGAAGTGAGTTGAGGGTATTCTCTCTTTCATCGTTGGAGCCTGGCATTTGTCCCTTGCCTCTTGATCGACCTATAGCATCTATTTCATCTATAAAAACGATACATGGTGCCTTCTCCTTAGCTTGCTTAAATAGGTCTCTCACGCGAGCCGCACCTACACCCACAAACATCTCCACAAAGTCTGAACCTGATAGCGTAAAGAAGGGCACAGCAGCTTCGCCTGCCACAGCCTTCGCCAAAAGCGTCTTACCCGTACCGGGAGGGCCCACTAGTAGTGCTCCTTTCGGAATCTTGCCTCCTAGTTTGGTAAACTTCGCCGGGCTCTTCAGGAACTCGACGATTTCCTTGACTTCTTCCTTCGCTTCGTCCAATCCAGCCACATTGTCAAAGGTGATCTTTACTTTGTTTTCTGCGTCAAACAGTGCCGCTCTCGACTTGCCGATGTTGAAGATTTGCCCACCAGGCCCCGCACCACCGGTCATTCGGCGCATCAGCAACCAGAAACCTAGAATGATAAGTATGAAAAAACCGGAGTTAAGAAAAATATTGGTGTAATCGTTTCTATCATCGACCATGTATTCATAGTCCGCCCCATTGGGTAGTTGAGATTCCAACTCGTCTTTTTTCTTGACAAAAATGTCTTTACTCTCAATTTTGAAGTAGAAGTGTGGTCCTGAGTTGGACAGTCCAAACTGGTTTTGATCTTTGAGTCGAGCCCTGTACTTTCCGTTGTTGAGCGCATCGGGCTTCAGTTTGACCTCTACTATGTTTTTATTGCCAATAAGGGTGACCTCCTGTACGTCATTGCTTTTGACCATTTCCTCAAATGCTTTGAAGGAAATCTGAACGGCCGAGTTGCTATTGGTAAAATAAGAAATCCCGAATATGAATGTAATCAACGCCAGGATGATCCAAACTTGGTAATTGGGTTTCCCGGGTTGTCCGTTGGCGTTTTTGTTTCTTGGTTTGTCTGCCATGCTAATGGTTTAAAATAATATTAACGCTAAGGTTTCTTGATGGTTTTAGCCCTCGACATGAGTGATAGCTGCATCTCCCCACAATTTCTCCAACGCGTAAAATTCTCTTTTTTCTTTTTTAAAAATATGAACTACCACATCGACATAGTCAATCAGTATCCACTCTCTCTTTTCCTTGCCTTCTTTTCTCCAGGGATGTAGCCCTGATGCTTTATAAACTTCCTCTTCTACAGAATCTGCAATCGCATCAATTTGCGTATCCGAGGTGCCGGTGCCAATAACGAAGTAGTCAGCGACGGCATTGGTTACTTTTCTTAGATCCATAAGGACAATATCCTGTGCTTTTTTCTCCAACATCCCCTTCACTATCTGCTCACTTGTCATATCAGAACTAATCACCTCATGCGCTTCTGTCATCCTTTGTCTCTAAATTTGCCTTCAAAACTAACTAAATAATATTGCATAAATTCTTTGCCAAAACTGAATCTTTAGGCAAAAAGGTCATATTCCTGCCACAATGTCACTCAACAAACGAAGAAGCGCAAAAGTTGCTAAAATCCGGTGATTTCATTGTAGGCACCACCGTCATCTCCCAACATCAGACTGGTGGAAAAGGTCAGCGAGGGAATAGTTGGGAATCAGAACCTGGTAGAAATGCTCTTTTTTCGGTGATACTCGATGCCAGTTTTATCCCAATAAAAGAATCGTTTAGGCTCCACATGCTTACTTCTTTAGCCCTGCACGACACCCTTTTTCCCATCTTGGGTAAGAACTTGAAAATCAAATGGCCTAACGATATCTACTACAAAAACCAAAAGCTATCCGGGATTCTGATTGAAAATATCATCGCAAAAAGAAACCTGGAGCATTCAGTTATTGGCATCGGAATTAATATAAACCAAGAAGCGTTCACCTCACCCCAAGCCACATCGATAAAAGAAATAACCCAACTAGACCATGAGGTAAATGAAGTGATAGAGGATTTGCTCTGCTCGCTCGAGGCCAGAATCAAGCGACTAAAAGGCCACCCAATGGATACCCTAAGAAGAGAATACGAACGCAAAATGTATCGATTAGGAGAAGTGGCAAAATACACTGACCCAGAAGGCGCTTTTCATGGAACGATCAAAGGAATTGACCCTTCCGGAAAACTGCAAATAGAAAAAGATGGACGCACAGCACTTTACGACTTTCAAGAGGTATCCTTTTCATAAAAGAACTTAGCCTTTGGAAATAAATGAGTTAGTTTTGCGGTTCGATTTAACTGAATCAATGAAGAACGATGGTAGAAACTGAAGTAAACTACAAAGTAAAAGATATCTCCCTGGCAGACTGGGGAAGAAAAGAAATTAAACTGGCTGAGGCAGAGATGCCGGGCCTTATGTCGCTCAGAGATGAGTATGGTGCAAGCAAGCCATTGAAAGGGGCCAGAATCGCAGGTTGTCTTCACATGACAATTCAAACTGCTGTTTTGATCGAGACCTTGATCGAGCTAGGTGCTGAAGTGACCTGGTCGTCATGCAACATATTCTCTACGCAGGATCACGCCGCCGCTGCAATCGCTAAGGCCGACATTCCTGTATTTGCATGGAAAGGCATGAACGAAGAGGAATTTGATTGGTGTATCGAACAAACTCTTTTTGCTTTCGAAGGTGGTAAGCCTTTGAATATGATCTTAGATGATGGTGGAGACTTGACCAACATGGTGCTTGACCGATACCCTGAATTGGTGAAAGATATCGGTGGAATCTCTGAGGAAACAACCACCGGTGTCCACAGACTTCAGGAAAGAGAAGAAAACGGAACCCTGCCTCTTCCTACCATTAATGTAAATGACTCTGTAACCAAGTCTAAATTCGACAACAAATACGGATGTAAAGAGTCCTTGGTAGATGCAATCAGAAGAGCTACCGACGTGATGATGGCTGGAAAAGTAGCCGTGGTTGCCGGATACGGTGACGTAGGAAAAGGTTCTGCTGCTTCATTGAGAGGTGCGGGAGCGAGAGTGATCGTCACTGAGATCGATCCAATCTGTGCGCTTCAAGCTGCCATGGACGGGTTTGAAGTGAAGAAAATGGATGATGCTGTCTCTGAAGGTGATATCATCGTAACTACTACTGGAAATAAGGACATTGTAGTGGGTCGACACTTTGAAGCAATGAAGGACAAGGCCATTGTTTGTAATATCGGGCACTTCGACAATGAAATCGACGTAGCATGGTTAAACACCAATGCTAGCAAAGAAGAGATTAAGCCTCAAGTGGATCTCTATGATCTGAACGGAAAAGAAATCATTCTTCTTGCAGAAGGTCGATTGGTAAACCTGGGTTGTGCTACAGGCCACCCTTCCTTTGTAATGTCTAACTCGTTTACCAACCAGACACTCGCTCAGATCGAGCTTTATACTAATGGTGACAACTACGAGAATAAAGTCTACATGCTACCAAAGCATCTGGATGAGAAAGTGGCAAGACTGCACCTAAGCAAAATCGGTGTAGAACTTGACGAGCTCAGCCAGGAACAAGCAGAATACATTGGTGTAACGGTAGAAGGCCCTTACAAACCGGAGTATTACAGATACTAAAAGAACAGAAAGGCGATTCGATTGAATCGCCTTTTTTGTTTCCTTTCTTTCCAGTTTTGTCAGAAACCCCTAACTTCATCAATACGTAAACGTGTGTCTAAACACACATTTTACTTTGCCGCCAGATATGGAGGAAACTGAAAAAGCCGACACTTACTCAAACCAGGAAAAGGATCAGCTCTTCAATGAAGAGTTTATGCCGCACATCGATGCGCTCTACAACTTTGCCTATAAACTGACATTCGACGAAGATGACGCCAAGGATCTGGTACAGGATACCTACATGAAATCCTACCGGTTTATCAATTCCTTTCAAAAAGGAACTAATGCCAAGGCGTGGTTGTTTCGCATATTGAAAAATAGCTTCATCAACGATTTCCGTAAGAAAAGTAAGCAGCCCGCCAAGGTTGACTATCAGGAGGTCGAAGGGTTCTATAATTCTGAAAATACTGATAAATCCGTAACGACGGATCTAAGGGTAGACACAGTCAAAAATATGATGGGTGATGAAATCACCACAGCGCTCAACTCGCTGGACGTGGATTTCAAAACAGTCATCATTCTTTGCGACCTGGAAGGATTTACCTATGAAGAAATGGCCAAGATACTCGATATTCCTATCGGTACCGTTAGGTCAAGACTTCACAGAGCTAGAAATGTACTGAAAGAAAAACTAGCACTGTACGCTGCAAAAATGGGATACAAATAAATACTTGATTTGAGCTTGAAAGGATTTATTAAAACATTAAAGTACAAAACCGGCAGGGCGGACTGTTCTGAATACTTCGATCTGGTGCAACTGGTGCTAGACGATGAATCCACCTCAGAGCAGGAGGCTTATCTAAGAAGGCATATGAAAAGGTGCCTGGGTTGTTTTGAATATGTAAATTTGGAGAAAGAACTGAAAATGGTTCTGAAACAAAAGCTCGAACGAAAACCTGTGCCAAAAGGATTGGCCGATTCGATTCGGGAAAATATTTCAAAATCTGCCTGAGTACCATATGCATAAAGGAAAGGCCATCATCTTTTCGGCCCCGTCAGGGTCAGGAAAGACGACCATCGTAAAACACCTGCTGTCCAACATCCCTGGTCTGGAGTTTTCAATCTCTGCTACTAGCAGGAAGCCAAGAGAAAACGAGACGCACGCAAATGACTATCACTTTCTGAACCCCAACGAGTTTGATACCAAAATAAACAATGACGAATTCGTCGAGTGGGAAGAAGTGTATGCAGGCACTAAGTACGGCACCTTAAAAAGTGAAATCGATCGAATCTGGAAGGCCGGCCATCATGTCATTTTCGATGTGGATGTGGTAGGTGGTGTAAACCTAAAGAAATACTTCAAAGAGAATGCCCTGAGCATTTTTGTAAAGGTCAAGGATTTAGAAACCCTCAGATCACGTCTCAATTCGAGAGGAACAGAGTCAGAAGAAAGTCTCAATAAGCGAATAGCTAAAGCCGAGCATGAAATGACTTTCGAAAAACACTTTGACCAGTCCGTGATCAATGAAGATTTAGAAACAGCTTTCAAAGAGGCTACTGACCTGGTAAAGGAATTTATCACATGAGAGTCGGCCTTTTTTTTGGTTCGTTCAATCCCATTCACATTGGGCATATGATCATAGCTCAGACGATGCTCGAGTCCAACCATATCGACGAACTATGGTTTGTCGTGAGCCCACAAAATCCATTCAAGAAAAACAAGAACCTATTACATGAGTTTGACCGGTTAGACTTAGTAGAGGCCGCCATCCATTATGAGTCGAAGTTCCGAGCCTCGGATATTGAATTTCATCTATCGAAGCCTAGTTATACAATCGACACTCTTACCCACCTTACAGAGAAGTATACGAACCATGAGTTTAAGCTAATCATTGGGGAAGACAATCTTGCGCAGTTCCACAAATGGAAAAACTACGATCAAATTTTGAAGTATTATCCGCTGCTCGTCTACCCACGTCCTAATGCACCAAAACCAAAGATTGAAATAGGGGATCAGGTAGAGTTTGTGGAAGCGCCTCTACTACATATTTCTGCCACGTTCATTCGTGACAGAATAAGGAGCGGTCATACAATAAAATATTTGGTGCCTGAAGAGGTAGAAGAGACGATCAGAAGGAAAGAGTACTTCCTTTAGATTGTCATTATATCCTGTTCTTTGGCAGAAACGATCTCATCGATTTTAGCGGTGTGACCATCGGTCAGTTTTTGCACCTCTCCTTCTGCATCTTTTACGGCATCTTCGGAGACTCCATCTTTCAAAAGTTTCTTCAGTGAGTCGTTCGTGTCTTTCCTTACATTCCTGATGCTCACCTTTCCGTGTTCTCCTTCAGCCTTCACCTGCTTTACCAGGTTAGAGCGTCTTTCTTCTGTAAGTGGAGGAATGTTAATTCTCACCTGCTCACCATCGTTTTGAGGAGTGAGCCCCAAGTCGCTGTTGATAATGGCCTTTTCTATTTCACCAATCATGGATTTTTCCCATGGCTTTACGGACAGAGTCCTGGCATCAGGCGTATTTACAGTGGCCACCTGGTTTATCGGCGTTGGTGTCCCGTAGTATTCTACCATCAGCCCATCCAGCATGTTGGGCATGGCCTTTCCCGCCCGGATTTTTAGCAGTTCCTGTTGTGTATGAGTCACTGACTTATCCATCAGCTCTTTCGCTTCTTCCAGAAACATTTCAATTTCTTCCATGATTATGCTTTTTGTGGGTGATAAATATAATAAAAGTGGCTCTTTCGGCTAATTAATCAATGTTCCAACTTCTTCGCCTTTTACGAGGCTCTCCAAATTTCCGGGTTTATTCATGTCAAACACGATGATTGGTAGCTTGTTTTCCTGGCAGAGCGTGAAGGCAGTCATGTCCATCACCTTCAGGCCTTTTTCGTACACTTCCTGGAAAGAAATATTAGAAAATTTCGTCGCGTTCGGATCCTTTTCCGGATCAGCAGTATATACCCCATCTACCCGGGTACCTTTCAAGACTATATCCGCTCCGATTTCAATCGCCCTAAGGCTGGCTGTAGAGTCGGTGGTAAAGTAAGGATTGCCAATTCCCGCACCGAAAATCACGATTCTACCCTTTTCAAGGTGGCGCACCGCACGCCTTTTTATGAATGGCTCACAAACTTCTTCGATTTTTATTCCGGACATCAGGCGTGTGTACAATCCTGCTTTTTCCAGTGCAGACTGGAGGGCCATTCCATTGATCACTGTCGCCAGCATACCCATATAGTCTCCCTGTACCCGGTCGATGCCCGATTTCTCGGCATCCACTCCTCTGAAAATATTACCTCCTCCGATCACTATGGCGATCTCAACACCCTGATCACTGACTTTTTTGATGTCTTGTACATATTGATCCAAGCGTACTGCATCAATACCATATTGATTCTCACCCATTAGGGCTTCTCCGCTCAGTTTCAGGAGGACTCTTTTGTATTTCATCGAAGGAATTTCAGTTAATAAATCAAATTGCGCAAATATAGAATGGATACTGTCAGCACCCTTTTATTATACCCAAAAAAATCCAGCGATTATGAAAGTTGAATAGGCCTACTCAGGCTTTCTTCCAATGATATGATCGTCTCGGTGCGTTCGATACCTTCTATGTATTGTATTTTATCATGCAGGATCTCACGCAGGTGGTTCGTATCACGGCAGTGGATCTTTAAGAAGATGTTGTAGTTGCCCGTCGTGTAATGGATTTTCACTATCTCCTTTACCTCCTTGAGCTCCTTTACGACCTGATCATATAGTGAACTCTTTTCCAGATAAACACCAAGAAAGCACGTCACATCATACCCTAGCTTGGCATAGTCTAGCTGCAGGGTCGTCCCCTTGACTACACCCATTTCCTCCAATTTCTTCATACGGACATGAACCGTACCACCCGATACAAACACTTTTTTGGCTATTTCTGTATAGGGAGTTTTGGCATCTATCATTAATTGGGACAGGATCTTTAAGTCCACATCATCAATTTCATAATTTTTAGCCATCTTTCATATGTCATTTTAAGAAATACTCAACAATTATAACCAGATATTAGACAAAGTCTAAATATTCAACCTTTTTTGTGTAAAATTTTTAATATTCCGGAAAGTCGTTATAAATTTGTAATCACAAAGGCAAAAGAAAAAGTTCTTTTACATACTGTAGGGTGATGAAACAGGCAGCCATGCCCCCCTGTCTCGGGGGTGAGGATAAGGGATAAATTCCATTCGGAACTAACCGCCTCGTGGAGGTTCGAATCCTTCTCCTACAGCTATCATTTTTGGGTTAATGTTGTTTAATGAAAGAGTCTGGATTTTCCAGACTTTTTTCGTTTAGGTGTTATTCTGTACACTGACATCCATAAATTCCCGCCATTCCCCTTTCCATTTCCAATATTTTAGGATATTTAAGGTTTCATCACAGTTGTTTACCTTAAAGAATACACCCAATGAAAACCTATCCATGGCATAGCCAATATCCTGAAAACATTCCGCACACAATAGATCCGGATGCCTACTCATCGCTCGCAGATTTGCTCGATGTGGGTTTTGAGACCTATGCTGATCTGCCATGTATGGAAAACATGAGCAAGCAACTCACCTTCGCCGAGGTAGGTGTACTCACCCATCAGATGGCAGCCTACTTTCAAAATGAAACCAATCTGCAAAAAGGTGACCGTATTGCCATACAAATGCCCAACCTGCTGCAGTACCCTGTGGCAATGTTCGCAGCCTTGCAATGTGGCCTGGTGGTGGTCAACATCAATCCGCTGTATACCCCGGCTGAGATGAAGCATCAGATCAATGACTCTGGAGCTAAGGCCATAGTCATACTCGAAAACTTCGCACACAATCTTGAAACCATCCTGGCCGATACACCGATTGAGTTGATTCTCACTACTGAAATTGGCGATATGCTCGGCGGGTTTAAGAAATCCCTGGTCAACTTCGTAGTGAAAAAAGTAAAGAAAATGGTTCCTGCATTTTCTCTACCCACGGCTATTAAATTCAACAAGGCCCTGGCCTCCGGAGCAAAATCCACATTCAAGAAAGTAGACATCAGCGGAGAAGACCTTGCCTTCCTACAGTACACAGGCGGCACCACCGGTGTATCCAAGGGTGCCATGCTCACACATAAGAATATAGTGGCTAACCTCGAGCAGGTAAAAGGCTGGCTAAGGGTGCTGCTCGAAGATGGCAAGGAAATCGTCATCACTCCCCTTCCATTATATCATATTTTCGCTTTGACTAGCAACTGCTTTACTATGTTTAGCCTGGGAGCGCACAATGTACTCATCACCAACCCACGAGATATGAAGGCCTTTATTAAAGATCTCGGCCGTCACAAATTCACCGTCATGACGGGGGTCAACACATTATACAATGGCCTGCTCAACCAGGAAAAATTTGCCAAGCTGGACTTTAGTGGACTAAAGGCATCTATCGGTGGTGGAATGGCCGTGCAAGACTCTGTAGCACGAAAATGGGCTGAAGTGACCGGCACCCCATTAGCTGAGGGGTATGGTCTGACTGAAACATCGCCAGTACTCTGCGTCAATCCTCTAAATGGAAAACACCGCATAGGCACAATCGGCGTACCTATGCCCAGTACAGAAATCAAAATGATCGATGACGAGGGTAATGAAGTAGGCTTTAACGAACCCGGCGAACTTTGTGCAAAAGGCCCTCAGGTCATGAAGGGTTATTGGGAGAAGCCCGAAGAAACAGAAGCCGTAATGGACGGTGAATGGTTTAAAACTGGTGATATAGCCACTTTGGATGAAGATGGTTTCATCCGAATCGTAGATCGAAAAAAAGAAATGATCCTGGTGTCAGGCTTCAACGTCTACCCCAACGAAGTGGAGGAAGCCCTGGTGCAGCATGACAAGGTATTTGAAGTGGGAGTGATCGGCGTACCTGATCCTAGATCTACTGAAGCAGTCAAAGCCTTCGTGGTGAGAAAAGATAATAGCCTGACGGCCGATGAACTGAAGGCATTTGCTCATGAAAGCCTCACCGGCTACAAATGCCCAAAGCACATTGAGTTTGTGGATGAGCTGCCCAAGACAAATGTAGGAAAAATCTTAAGGAGAGTGCTCAAGGAAGAGGACGAAAAGAAAAACACCTACGTATAGGGATAGAATATTTACAATAGGGGTATTAGGTTTGCGCAAACAAACCTTAATTCACCATGAAAAAAATATTATCCCTGGCATTTCTCAGCGTTGTTTCATTTGTCACTCTGGCCCAGTCTGACACCACCTATTGGAGTAAGGGTGGCAACACAGGAATAAATTTTAACCAATCTACCTTGACCAACTGGGCGGCAGGAGGTGCCAGCTCGGTGTCTGGCGGCGGATATTTCAATGTCTTTTTTGATTACAAGCGGGATCGTGTAAAGTGGCTGACCTCTCTCGAGCTTGGCTATGGCCTGATTCAAGAATCCGGCGAGGATCGACGAAAAACAGACGATAAAATAATCCTGACTTCTTCATATGGCTATCAACTTTCCGCCAGTGACAAGAAATGGTATCTCACCACTCTTTTGGATTTCCGTACGCAGTTTGACAAAGGCTTTGATTTTGATGCGGACACACTTGTGTATATATCGAAGTTTATGGCACCTGCCTACCTGCTCACCACCGTTGGGATTGAGTGGAAGCCAGCCCCGTATTTTTCTGCGGGATTCGGCCCAATATCCGGCAAGTTCACTTTCGTGAATGACCAGCGGCTAGCCGATGAAGGTGCATTTGGAGTAGATCCTGGAAAGCAACTGCGCGTAGAGCTCGGGGGTACCTTCACTGCAAAATTTGACAAGGAAGTCGCACCAAACGTAACCCTTACCTCCAAAGCCCTGTTGTTTTCAAATTACATCAAAAACCCGGAGAAAATAGACGTCAACTGGGAGAATACCCTAAACATGAAGGTCAACGAGTTTTTGAATGTCAACATCTTCACTCAGTTGATCTACGACTATGATGTGAAATTTGATGATCTCGATGAAAGCGGAAATGTCATAGGGCAAAAAGACCTGGTTCAGTTTAAGAGTATTCTGGGAATTGGGATCGGCTACAAATTTGGAGCAAGCCGCGGCTGATAAATTAGGTCTTAACAACATGACCTTGCGAAAAAAAGTACTGTTTATCGTTAATCCGATATCCGGTACGAAAAGGCAAGTATCCCTCGACCAACTGCTCCCAAAACATCTCGATGCATCGCTCTTTGATTGGGAAGTATACTTTACGAAAGGCCGGGGGGATGCTACGAATAGAGCTAAAGCAGCCGCGGAGCACGATTATGATGTTGTAGCGGCTGTAGGCGGTGATGGCACCATCAATGAAGTAGCCCAGGGTATCGTCGGTACTGAGGTGCTGATGGCCGTAGTTCCGAATGGGTCGGGCAATGGCTTTGCCAACTATTTCAACATCTCGCACGACCCTGCACAAGCCATTGGCCGGATCAACAGCTTAAATCACCAAAAAATTGATACCGCCACATTCAACGGTCAACTTTTTCTCAGCGTAGCAGGGTTGGGGTTTGATGCGCATGTGGCTCACGCCTTTGACCGGCATGGAGTTAGAGGTTTTTGGTCGTATGCCAAACTCTCTTTGCAAATGTTTCGAAGATATGAACCGGCAGAATATGAAATACATGCCGATGGAAGTACCCTTAAGGTTGCCGCATTTCTCATAACAGTCGCAAATGCCAGCCAGTTTGGCAATAATGCTTATATCGCCCCTACGGCCAGTATTGATGATGGACTGCTCGATGTTGTAATTATTAAACCCCTGAATATTTGGATAGTAGTACCTGTCGCGCTTAGACTATTTACCAAAACCCTTCACAAATCCCGATCTTGTCGTACAATCCAGGCTAAAAACATCTCGATAAAAACCAATGATGCAGTGTCTCAAATCGATGGAGAGCCCATGATCGCTCTGCCACAAAATGAAATCCGGATTTCAGCACAGTCGCTCAATATGATCGTATAAAAAGGCTTATTTCAATATATTTGTTAGAAATGCCTTATTGGTGAGATGAAGATCGACCTCAACGAAATATGGGAATTTATGGATATGGCGCCTCAGCCCAGAACGGCGGACCGTGGCGATCATTGGCTTTATGAGCTCGTAGCTGGAGGAGTAGTGGTCAAAAATCTCAAGTCACAGGACATCACCAATCTTAAAAAAGAAGAAAACTACGACACAGAGCTTTTGCCTTCTATTTTCACCTTTCGTGAGATTCTATGGCAGCCGAACGTCTACACCAAACCTTCCCAGTGCATTCCTCAACTCAACATCCTCAAGGTTTTTTGCGAAGACTATGTCAGCGAGTTGAAAAATTCTCAAAATGGTGATGTATGGCCCTACTTTGGACTACTCAATGGCCTGGGACACTATTGTGGTCAAGCGCTGGAAGGAGTCACCTCCGTCAAAAAGGAAGGAGATATTCATCTGGAGCATATCCTGGGCAACTTGCGGAAAAACGCATTTCCCATCATCAAGTTCTTCATCTTCCACCCGATGAACCGAAAAGACTATCAGCGTGATGCACTCAACCGGCTCAACTATGCAGTAAAAATCATGCTTACACAGTACAACAATAAATATTTTGACCTGCAAGACCCCTACTGGAATGTCTCCGTAGGAAAGCCTGACAAAAAAATAGCCACAGAGCAAAAAAAGGAAGAGCTACCCAATTCGACCAAAGAAAACCCAGTTGCTAAAGCAACCCCTGCCCCACCCACCAAGCCACAGGCTGATAAGCCGAAACAAAAGGCTGAAACCCACGTGGTATCCTCTGACATCTTGGATCATGAGTTAGAAGAACTCTAATTCACTATTTAGGAAAACCTTGGAATCAGAAAATACAGACAAATACAGTTACCTGGCCAAAAACCTCCTCAAAGGACTGGTTTGGCTCATCATTATCATTGTCCTCTTTCTGCTGGTCAAAAACTACTTTGAGGACTGGTATACCGCGATGATGGAGAGCATCGCAGACAAACCCATTTTCGTTTTTTCTACATTCTCCTTGTCAGAAATTCTGTTTGGAATCTTTCCGCCGGAGCTATTCATGATCTGGGCGCTTCATCAGGGCAGTCTGACCATGTACATCACCTATACCGCGGTCCTGGGCACAATATCCTTTGCTGCCGGTATGATAGGATACCATATCGGTCACAGGTTTAGTCGCACGCCACTCTACGAGCGGTTCAGAAATCGAAAATATGGAGCTGACCTGGAAAAGAACGTAAAGAAGTATGGAGGCTTTATGGTCTTCATCGCAGCCATGACGCCTGTTCCTTTTTCGGCCATCTGTATGATTACAGGGGCATCAGGCTATCACTTTTACAACTTTATCCTGATCAGCACCTCCAGGATTCTACGATTTGTACTCTATGCCTATGCGATCTGGGGCGTAAATCAGATTTGATTAAGGCTTGATTAAATATTTGATCTATTGGTATTGGTGTGGGATAATGAAGCTACCTTTGCGCCTTAAATTTTGAAGAGGTATGTCTGAAATCCGAAATGTAGCCATCATAGCCCACGTTGACCATGGTAAAACCACGCTCGTCGACAAAATCATTTATGCCGCCCAGGCCATTGATTCCAAAAGGGCACAGGACAATAATGAACTGATACTTGACTCTAATGACCTGGAGCGAGAAAGAGGAATTACCATTCTCTCTAAAAACGTATCGGTCAACTACAAAGGCACCAAAATCAACATCATCGACACCCCGGGTCACGCCGACTTTGGTGGTGAAGTAGAGCGGGTACTCAGCATGGCCGATGGTGTGATCCTTTTGGTGGATGCGTTTGAAGGTGCTATGCCTCAAACCAGGTTTGTATTAGGTAAAGCCCTGGGACTAGGCCTGACACCTGTAGTAGTAGTCAACAAAGTAGACAAAGAAAACTGCCGTCCTGACGAGGTACATGAGGAGGTATTCGACCTGATGTTTAACCTGGAGGCTACCGAAGAGCAATTGGATTTTGAGACACTCTACGGCTCCTCAAAAAATGGCTGGATGGGACATGACTGGAAAACCCCAACCGATAGCATCACTCCTCTTTTGGATACCATTCTAAAGGTCATCCCTCCTCCGGAGCAAAAAGAAGGCGTGCCTCAAATGAAAATCACCTCATTGGATTTTTCTTCATTCACCGGACGAATAGCGATAGGAAGAATCCATCAGGGCTCTCTTAAGGAAGGTCAAAGTCTGGGTCTGACCAAAAAAGATGGATCGGTAAAAAGAGTCCGAATAAAAGAACTGCATGTGTTCGAAGGTCTTGGCAAAAGAAAGGTGGAAGAGGTCCACTGTGGAGATATTTGTGCCGTGACCGGAATCGAAGACTTTGAAATAGGTGATACCATCACAGATTTTGACAATCCGGAGCCTATGGAGCGAGTAGGGGTTGATGAACCGACTATGAACATGCTTTTTGCCATTAACAACTCTCCGTTCTTTGGCAAGGAAGGAAAGTTTGTAACCTCCCGTCACCTGAGAGACAGGCTATTTAAGGAAACTGAAAAAAACCTGGCTTTGAGAATCGAAGAAACCGACTCTGAGGACAAATTTTTAGTCTATGGTCGTGGGGTGCTTCACTTGTCAGTACTGATCGAGACCATGCGTCGGGAAGGGTACGAGCTACAGGTGGGCCAGCCTCAGGTGATTTATAAAGAAATCGACGGACAAAAACACGAACCCATAGAGCACCTGGTGATCGATGTACCGGAGGAAACTTCAGGAAAGGCTATCGAGTTAGTTACCAAGAGAAAAGGGGAGCTCACAGTAATGGAACCCAAAGGGGATGTCCAACATCTTGAATTCAATATCCCTGCAAGAGGGTTGATTGGATTGAGGAATCAGGTACTGACGGCTACTGCAGGTGAAGCCGTGATGACCCATAGATTTGAGTCTTACGAGCCTTATAAGGGAGACATTCCAGGTCGACTTAATGGTTCATTGGTTTCTATGGAACAAGGACCTGCGACGGGTTACTCCATCGACAAACTGCAGGATCGCGGCGTGTTCTTCGTGGCACCGGGTGATGAGTTATACATTGGTCAGGTGATTGGCGAGCATGCTCGTAGCAACGATCTGTCGATCAATGTGCAAAAGGGTAAAAAGCTTACCAACATGCGTGCTGCCGGTTCGGATCAAAACACCAAAATCGCTCCCCCGGTCAAGTTCTCACTGGAGGAGGCTCTGGAGTACATCAATGCCGATGAATATGTGGAAGTGACCCCTGTGTCGCTGAGAATGCGGAAGATAGATTATCGACCGTAGGTACTAAACTTCCAAGGTTTATTTACTGTATGAAATAAACCTTGGAGGTTTTCATAGCCTACGCACCTTTCTGGACCTTTTTCGTATATTTGATAAAAGCATGATCATGAGCGAAATCATTTTTGTAGTAGAGGAATCAGCTGAGGGAGGTTTTGAAGCAAAAGCATTGGGAGAGTCCATTTTCACAGATGGTGAAACTATGGAAGAACTCAAGGCTAACATCAAGGAAGCCATTCAGTGTCATTTTGAGACGGGTGCTCCCAAAATTGTAAGGCTGCACATGGTCAAAGAAGAGGTCTTCGCTACATGAACATCCCTCGAAACCTAACCGGAAAAGACCTTATCAAATTATTGAAAAAGCTGGGATATGAACCTACCCGCCAGGAAGGAAGCCATATTCGTTTAACCACTACACTTGATGGCACTCATCATATCACAGTCCCAAATCATAAACCTGTTAAAGTCGGTACACTTTCATCGATTCTAAAGGATATTGGAAGTCATTTTGGAATTTCCAAGGAAGAGGTTTGGGAAAGGATTTCAAAATGACATTGAAAGACTGGATCAATCCTGAAACTGGACTTGGTGATTATTAAGAATATTCCAGTCTCAGCGATACGCTGAAGCCAAAATCCATAATGAAGTTATTCGATAAATGGTCAAAGCGCCTCGCTTAGAACTATTCCTTCGCTTCCCCAAAACTCACCATCCACTGCACACCATGCTGGTCGGTGCACATTCCGAAGTAGGAGCCCCAGAACATGTCGCCTATAGGCATGGTCACTTTTCCACCTTCTGACAGTGCTTCGAACATTCGATCAGCATCAGCTTTGGAGTCTGTATCAATAGAGATGCTAATATTGGTACCGAAAACGGTCGCTCCTGAATATTTGGAGGTATCACTGCCCATGAGCACTTGATCTCCAAGTGGTAGTGAGACATGCATGATTAGCTCTTTTTCATCTTCCGGAACGGCAAAGTCTTCGCTCGCCGGAATTTCACCAAAACGACTGAATGATTGATACTCTCCTCCGAAGACGGATTTGTAAAACTCAAAGGCATCTTCGCAGTTGCCATTGAAGTTGAGATAGGGATTAATGGACTTCATGATACTATTATTAATTGACTTGATGAATTTAATCATTTGACCTCAGCAATGCTTCCAATCTCCAGGACATTTAAGGCGGGCAATCCTCCAAATTTCAATATAATCCAAAGAATAACTATCTTGTCTTATCCGTTTTCTATTTAGTCAGCATTTGGAAAGTACAACAGGTTAATGTAGATACCACAAACCTACAATGGGATGTATCATCTCTCACCAAAGGGATCTATATCATCCGGGTATCGGGACAAGGAGAATCGATTTCTCATCGACTGGTTGTCGAGTAGCTTAGTCAGTCTTCCATTTTCAATCTCTCAGCACATGCATCCGGATATCGAAGGGCTCCAGGTTTTGTGCTAATTCAGAGACAAAGTCAGGGTTGTTGATATAGAAATTGAGAAAATTGTCGTGCCGCTCCTGGAGGCCTCCTCCTGGGAAGAGTTTTTCCTTAAGGGCTGAGAGTTGATTGAGGGCTGTTTCGTGCTTGCGCTCTTCTGATTTTTTCAGGCGCTTTTCTATGTTTTCCAGAATTTTGGCTGCCTTGGCATGCTCGGCACCAATATATCCGGTGAGCGAACTATCCACTACCTCAGCCTTTTCGATTAGGTGGTCAAAGACTTTTTTCAAGTCATCCACTTCCCCGTTGAGGTTCATTTCCGACTGACCATGTTTGGCCAAATATTCCTCCTGCCATTCGGATTCAGATTTGAAAAGATCACCCTCTGTCAATTCCAGCTTATCCAGCTTCTTTTGGTTGGCTCCATTAATGACCAAAGCAAAACACCTGGGAAGCAAAATTGGAAACTCAGTTTGATAGTATTCAAACACCTTGCCCAGTTGCAACCAATAAATGACCTCCGCCGGACCACCGATATAGGCCAGGTTGGGCAGGATGGTTTCCTGATATAGCGGTCGCATCACGACATTGGGGCTGAAGCGATCCGGATGGCTCTTGATATGCTCTCTAAGTTCTGACTCAGAAAAGCTAAGGTCAGTGTTGAGCACCTTATACTGCCCTTCCTCCTTTACAATACGCTCCCGCAGCTGATCCTCGAGATAAAAAAAGTTGATTTCCCGAGGATAAATCTGAGTCTTGTAACCCAGGGCTTCCAGCGCCACGTTGGCTTCATTCACTTTTCCCAGGGCCGTGTTGTTGATCAGGTCATCTTCCATCACGTCGACAAACTGCGCTTTGAGTGCCAAATCATCACCATCCACGACTACTACACCATATGCCCCAAAGAGGTCATTGACATAGCATCGCACCGCATCGGCCAGGTGATCGTGTCCGCCATAGGCCTTGTCAAACACAGGCACCGACTCTGGCAGCTCCTTCATGAGTTCACGCAAGCCGGCAGTGCTATACCTTCCGACGGCACCTTTTTCATCACTCTCCCACCGGTACTTTTTTCCGAATAGGTTGAAATAGGCGATCTCATCAAAATCATGATCCTCACTGGCCATCCAATACACCGGTACAAAATTGTAATCCGGGTATTGCTCGCCGAGTTCTTTTGCGGCATTGACGGCCGTAATAATCTTGTATAGAAAATACAATGGTCCGGTGAAAATGTTAAGCTGATGGCCGGTGGCGATGGTGTAGGTGTTGGGTTTGGAAAGAAGGGAGATGTTTTTTTGAACGGCTGGTTGGACTTCTACTGACTGGTATTGACGGGTCAAAGCCTGACAGAGTGTATCTCTTTTGGATTGATCGAATTCCTTTTTTGAAATTTGAGTCTCGAAATTCTCAATTCGAGGAGCAAGTCCATAAAAGGATTTCAGTTCTTCGTTTTGGTCCAGATAGTCCAGAAAAAACTGTGAAAAAGAGTTGGTGGCCTTTAGATCAATTTTGGTCTTCTGCATGAATGTAATTTAACGATGTGTGGTTTTACGCACATCAACACAAATAGATTCCCTCATGTTCTCAGTTTAACAAAATTAGTTGCCTGATACCTCCCCATACAAATCAAACGGCTCTGCATCGGTGATCTTTACATTGACAAAATCCCCAATTCTAAGATAGTTGTCATCAGCTTTTATGAGGACTTCATTGTCGACTTCCGGCGAATCGTACTCCGTTCTGCCTACGAAATATTCACCATCCTTTCTGTCTATCAAGGTCTTGAATGTCTTGCCCACTTTAGATAGGTTGATCTCATGAGATATTCCTTCCTGGATTTCCATCAGGGCATCCACTCGTTCCTGCTTGGTTTCTTCCGACACATTGTCATCCATGGTGCCTGAGTGGGTATCCTCCTCGTGTGAGTAGCCAAAGACACCCATTCGGTCAAATCGGCTCCTCTCCACAAAATCCATCATTTCCTGGAAGTCCTCCACGGTCTCTCCCGGGTGCCCCGCGATCAACGTAGTACGAATCGCTATATCAGGCACTTTGCTTCTGATCTCACCAAGCAGTCGCTCGGTTTTCTCTCGATCGGTTCCTCGCCGCATTACTTTTAGCATTCTGGACGAACCGTGCTGCAAGGGAATATCCAGGTAATTGCAAATATTTGATCGCTCTGCCATCACGTCCAATACATCCATAGGAAAACCTGTGGGGAAAGCGTAGTGCAATCGAATCCAATCCAAGCCTTCCACATCGGACAGACGAGCCATCAACTCCGCCAGGTTTCTTTTTTTGTATAAGTCCAGGCCGTAGTACGTTGAGTCCTGAGCAATCAACAGGATTTCTTTGGTTCCGTTTTTGACCAAATTCTGAGCTTCCAACACCAACTCCTCCATGGGTCTGGAAACATGCTTGCCACGCATCAGCGGAATCGCGCAAAACGAGCACGGACGGTCGCAACCTTCGGCTATTTTCAGATAAGAATAGTGAGAATCAGTCGATGTGATCCGGTCACCCAAAAGCTCATGCTTGTAGTCTGCTTTGAATTTTGCAAGAAGGGATTTCAAATCCGTGGTGCCGAAATAATCATCCACATTGGGAATTTCTTTTCTCAGATCGTCTTTGTATCTATGAGACAGACACCCCGTCACATAGACTTTTTCTACAATGCCCTTTTCCTTGGCATCCACAAAATTCAGAATGGTCTCGATGGACTCCTGCTTGGCGTTTTCTATAAATCCACACGTATTGATGATGACGGTGTTGGCGTCATTCTTTTTGGATTCGTGGACAGCGTCGATGTTGTTGCCTTTGAGCTGGGTAAGGATCACTTCCGAATCCACCAGGTTTTTGGCACAGCCGAGCGTTACAATGTTAACCTTCTCTTTTCTTCTCCCTTTCGTCTTCAAGCGCTTATTATTTTGCGCAAAGATAGGTTATATGTAGGAGCTTTGATTTTTAATCAATGACTCAAAAACAAGACGAGAATAATGATAAGTAGTATAAGTGCGATCATGGTTATAAAAGTCCTCTGTAGACGTCTAATATTTTCTTTCTAAAAACAATGCTGTATTTGGCATTGACGAGTTCGATTTCGGCCCTGTTCTTATTATTCAGGCTTTCCAGGTAGGTATAAAAATCCGTAGCTCCGTTTTCGTACCGGGTTTTGGCAAATTCAAACGATTGGTTGAGTGCCACAAGGTTTTCCTCCGCCGCTTTGAAAGTTTCCTGTGCAGAAATCAAATCCAGATATACCCGCTGCACCGTATTGGTTACGTTGAGTTCTGTTTGCTCTACCCCAAGACGAGCATTTTCCATATTAAGGCGCGCCACCTGCGCCCGGGTGTTGCTCTGATAGTTGTTGAATATTGGGATGAATAATTGAAGATCCAGATTCTTATAGGTCAGGTTTTGGTACTGATCACCAATGGGTATTTCGCCATTGCCATCTGCATTGTTGGATGAGTACTGGGTTCCGTATTGACCGACAAGGCTGAGGGTGGGCGTCATTTGACCTTTAGCTGATTTGAATCCATACATAGCCGATTCTGCATTGGCCTCAGCACTTTTCAATCCCGGAGAAAAGTCTAAACTGGCCTCCAGCACATCCTGAAACTGATCCTTTTTCATCAGGTCTCCTTCTTCTCCAAATTCGTATCGGGCTACGTCATAGTCCCGCGACACTTCCAACTGCAAAACTTGCAGCAAGGAGAGCAAATCAGATTTGAGTTGGTTTTGAAGGTTGACCAGTCGCAAGTTTTCGTTGGCCAGTTGTGATTTGAAATTATACACCTGGTCCAAATTGCCCACTCCAACAGAATGTCGTCGTTCTTCCCTGCCTAGCTGGGCCTGCAGCAATTCAATTCTGTCGCTACTGATTTTCATATTTTCCTTATCAAGCACCACCGCCAGATAAGACCCCAATACTGATGATTCCACGATTTGCTGCTGTGCCATGATGAGGTTCGCCTGAGCCTCCAAGTTTTTGGCTGTGGATTTTTTGTAATTGACATTGTTCAGACCATTGAATAAAGTCAAATTGGCCTGGAGTCCGGGGAAACTATTTTGATAGTCACCGGTAAAAAACCGACCGGAAGAATTGTCGAACCCTGACCCGCTGTTCCATCGATAATTGGCCGATGCATTCAATGACGGTAGAAAATTCATAATAGCCTGAAAGTCCGTGGCCTTTGCGATCATCGCATCATTTTTAGTCCTTTTTAGCTGGATATTATTTTCCATGGCTATGTCCAGACACTCATCCAAAGTCAGAATCCGCTTATTCACCCTGAGACTTGAATCAGCCCCCTGACCAAAAACGCTTGCCATTGCCAACACAAATACCATCGACACTATCGCCCTTTCCATTCCTATCCTATTATGAGTTGAAAATCAAATAACACTACGACCGGGACTGTCCCGGTCGTAGTTTATGATAACAGATTAATTAGACTAAAGCCTTGTCCTTGGTGTTCACATTTTCGGAAACGATCTGTCCATCAAACAGATGGATCACCCGGTGAGCGTACTCCGCATCTACTGGAGAGTGCGTCACCATCACGACCGTCGTACCATTTTCGTTGAGTTCGGTGAGCAGGTTCATCACCTCCTGCCCATTGGCAGAGTCGAGGTTACCTGTAGGCTCATCGGCCAATATCAGCTTAGGTTTGGCTACCACAGCTCGGGATATCGCTACCCTCTGCTGCTGACCACCCGATAGCTGCTGGGGGAAATGGTTTCTACGGTGCATTATCTTCATATTCTCCATCACTTCCTCTACCCTTTTCTTTCGCTCAGAGGCTGAATACTTCAAGTAAATCAAAGGAAGCTCGATGTTTTCAAACACAGTCAATTCATCGATCAGGTTGAAGCTTTGGAAAACGAAACCAATGTTGGCCTTTCTGAGATCGGCTCTTTGGCGCTCATTGTAGGTGGAAATTTCATCTTCACGAAAGTGAAACTCCCCTTCAGAAGGATTGTCCAGCAATCCGACAATGTTGAGCAAGGTAGATTTTCCACAACCGGACGGGCCCATGATCGCCACAAATTCCCCTTCTTTTACCTCGAGGTTTACCCCTGCCAGGGCAGTAGTTTCAATCTCATCTGTGTAGTAAAATTTCTTAAGGCCGTTGGTCTTGATTAATGTATTTGCGTTTTCCATTTTGAATTAGTTTAAAATGTCTTGAGTAATAGATTAGTTTAAAATTAGAATGTCTTTATCATCGTATCCGTCGTATGAGGAGACCACAACTTTTTCACCAGGCTCCAGCCCTTCGATCACTTCATAGAATCTCGGGTTTTGTCGCCCCAGGCGGATTTTTCTTCTGCGGGCCAGTTTGCCATCTGCATCCACTACAAAGATCCAGTTGCCTCCGGTGGTCTGATAGAAGCTTCCCTTTCGGATCTGCACGGCCTCTATGTTTTCGGACAGTTGCAGTCTCATCTGCAGGGTCTGCCCTCTGCGAATCCCTTTCGGGATCTCTGATTCGAATTTCAAATCCACAGAAAACAGCCCATTTATGACCTCAGGGTATATTTTGTAAATGCTCAATCCATAAGTGTCTCCATTAAAATCGAAGGTTCCTTGCAAATCCTCATATATCCGCGAAATATAGTGTTCATCAATCTGAGCACGGACTTTGAAGCCATTCAAATCATCGATCTGGGCAATGTTTTGGCCCCTGTTTACCGCCTCACCGACTTCCACATCTATAAATGAGAGCCTGCCGGAAATCGGGGCACGTACGTACAAGTTGTCCAGGTTTTTCTTGATCATACTCAGGTTTTCTTTAGTCCTTACCAGTGTTTGTTCTGTTTGCTTTATCTGAACCTTAGCATTTTCTGTATCAAATTTTTGAGACTCAATTTCAATCTCTCTCTGGCTTACCAATCTATCGTACGCACGTTTCAAATTCAGATACTCTTGTTCACTGATTACATTTTCTTCACGGAGTTTCTTGCCTCGCTCATACGCATCCCTGGCCTGATCGATATCATAGTCAAGGGTTATCAATCTTCTTTTTAATTCAAACTGATTTCGTTTAAGCGCTAGTTTGGTGTTTTCTAATTCGTTCACCAATCGAAAAACCTGCGTCTCGCTGGACATGAAGTTCTGAACGAGATTGTGATTTGCCAGCTTTAGAATTAATTCTCCTTTTTCTACTAGCACACCACCTTCGGTGTACTTGATCTCAACATTTCCACCTTCGATCGCATCCAACCGTATCGTTTTGATTGGCAGCACATTTCCATCCACCGGGATAAACTCCCTAAACTGACCTCTGAACACATCAGAGACATTGATCTTCTCCAGCTCGACATTGAGTTTGGCACCCTTTTCAGCAAAAATGAAATTGTACAATATGAAGCTCACAAACAACGTCCCGAGACTGATACCCACGATCCTACCTGTAGTCCACTTCTTCTTCTTGATTTTTCTATCCATGTAGCTTTTTGTAATTCAAGTCGACAGGGGTATGCCAATAAAAGTGCCATTTTTACAGGATATTGATTTTCAGTGATTTACAAAAAAATATGACGAGATACGACAAAAAACTTGTTCGGCAATGAAACAGATGTGTTCGATTTCGGTCAGTGATTTTTGGTGGGTTGTTACGAGAAGGGCACAAAAAAAGGGTTCAAGAACTCAAACTTGAACCCCAAGGTCAAAAACTCAAAATAAAAAGGACTAATCAATTCTTAATCCACAACAACAATACGAATATATGAATTCTATCATATAAATAAAAATGCCGTTCGTACTTATTGTGACAAGGCGCAATCTTTGTGTGTTTCCTTATAATTTTTTGCCTTTTTATCCATTCCGCTAAAAGGCTTTTTGGTATACATTTGTCTCAATGCAATTCCTCTATCCATCCGTCTTGTGGGCACTCACAGCACTGGTTATTCCTATTCTGGTACATCTATTCAACTTTCGTCGGGCAAGACTGGTACGGTTTTCCAATGTGCGATTTCTCGAGAATGTAAAAAAACAGACCACCCGCACCCGGAATATCAAGCACCTTCTCATTCTGCTATGCAGGCTTATGCTGTTGCTATTTCTAATATTGGCATTTGCCCAGCCCTTCATCCCCGGCAAGGAAGTAGGCCTACAAGGATCGCAGGTAACGCTCTATGTAGACAACTCCATGAGCATGTCCAACATAACCCCTGAAGATATAGACGGCCTGGCCTCGGCCGTCAACCTGGCCGAGCAGGTGGTGCTCGCCTATCCGGACAATGTGCAGTTTAAACTTATCACCAATGATTTTGCACCGTCTTCCAACCACTTCCGCTCCAAGGAACTGATACTCGATGAGATCCTGGAGCTGAGGCATTCGAATGTTCCCAGGGGGGGTAGTGAGATTTTTAGCCGGGTCTTTCGTGAAGAAAGCCTGATCGGTGAGGACTACTTTTTCCTAAGCGATTTTCAACGAAGCACTTACGAGTCGCTCAATAAAAGAACTGATTCCCTTTCCTCCATGCACTTGCTACCCATCGCATTTGACGCTTATGACAATATATATATAGACAGCGTGTACCTCAAGACCCCATTCGTCATCAGTGGCCAGCCCAATAGCATCAATGCTGTAATATCCAACCATAGCAGGGTGCCCAAGAAAGACATCATTGTGAAGCTCCTGATCAACGACCGTCAAAATTCCAGTCTCTCCGTGGACATTCAAGCCAACGCCTCGACGGAGGTGTCGTTTGAGCTCACGGCTTTTGACCAGGAGAACACCGGTAAGATCGTGATAGAGGATTATCCGCTGGTATTTGACAATGAGTTTTACTTCACCTTCAATGTCTCCTCAGGCATCAGGGTGGTGGAGATCAAGGAATCACCCGGGATTACTCCCATAGAAAAGGTGTACTCCAACAGCGACCTGTTCGACTTTTCGTCTTATCAAAAAGGCAATATTTCCTATGATGACGTGCAAAAAGCTGACCTGCTCATCATTAACGCTATAGAAGCCTTGGACAATGGGCTTATAAGCCAGATCAACAACAAACTGGACAATGACCGCTCTGTGCTGTTGATCCCTTCGGCCCTGGCCACTGAAGAAAACCTGTCAAAAACACTGTCCTATCCGGCCACTATCGAAACCGGAATAGAAAAGGAATCCCTGGAGGTACCGAATGTAATGCATCCTTTTTTTGAAAACATTTTTGAAAAGGTGGACAAAAAAAGCGTGCTGCCGTCAGCCTCAATCCTCGCTCAGGCAGCGGGGCCCAAGGATGTTTTGCTTAGCACAAAAACAGGAAAACCCTTTTTAACCCAACTCTATGCAAAGGGCTCGTACTATTTCATGGCTTGTCCTCTGGAGGTGGAATTCACCGATTTTCATCGAAACTCACTAATCGTACCCGTGCTGCAGCGAATCGCCGAGAAAAGCAGCAAAAACAACCAGTCCCTTTATTTCAACATTGGCGACCGATCCTTTGTAGTGAAAGACGATGCGTTGAATTCCAATGCCCTGTACAAAATCAAGCAAGGCAATGACGAAATTGTGATCCCGCAGCAGATCCAGGGCAATGCACTGACTATCGACCCGCCTAAGTATTTGCTAAACCCCGGATATTATGATCTAATCAATAATGAGCAGCCAATCTATAGGCTGGCCATCAATCACGATCGTGCTGAATCGCTGCTGGCATCGATGGATACAGACGAAATACGCGAAAAGTTTTCCGGGTTTGACAAATTGGAGGTTTATGAAAATGCAACCCTCGAAAACTTCTCAAAAACACTGAAAGAAAAATATGACAAGATTGAGTTATGGAAATATGCATTAATTTTGTCACTGATGTTCCTCGCCCTAGAGGTAGTACTGATTAGATTCTTGTAAATGGATGTACTGATAAGAGAAGTCAAAATTCTCGACCCAAAATCTGACCATCACAAAAAAACACTCAATGTCCTCATCAAAAATGGCCATATCACCGCCATTGACACTTCCAACCACAAGGCCGACCAAATCATAGAAGCCAAAGGCATGCTACTAAGCCCCGGCTGGCTGGACATGAGGGCCAACTTCAACGATCCGGGCAATGAGCACAAGGAGGACATTCACTCAGGGTGCAAGGCTGCCGCAAGAGGAGGCTTTACCGGAGTAGCTCTGCTACCCAATACCGAGCCTGTCGTGCAGACCAAAAGCAACATCGAGTATCTGCTCTCTAAGAGTCGCAACTCGGTGACTTCCGTGCACCCAATCGCTGCGGTAACGATCGACGGTAAGGGTGAAGACCTGACCGAAATGCTCGACCTCCACCATGCAGGAGCCGTGGCCTTCAGCGATGGTGACCACCCGATCTGGCATACCGACATTATGCTCAAGACGCTGATCTACCTGCAAAAGGTAAAAGGCTTGCTCATCAACACTGCGGAAGACCAGATGCTGACTCGATTTGGTACCATGCACGAAGGCGTGATGAGTACTACCCTGGGCATGCGCGGAATGCCTGCGCTGGCGGAGCATCTGATGATCAAGCGGGATCTTGATCTGCTGCAGTATGCAGGTGGTAAAATTCATTTTTCGAATGTCTCCTCTAAAGAAAGCGTGGAGCTGATCAAAAAAGGGAAGAAAAGCGGGCTGAATATTACCTGTGACGTCAGCATCAGTCATTTGCTGTTTACCGACGAGGCAGTGCTCGGCTATGATACCAATTATAAAATCAACCCTCCACTACGTGAGGAAAAGGACAGAAAGACCCTGATCGCCGGGCTCAAAGACGACACCATCGATGCCATCGTCTCCTCTCACAACCCACAAGACGAGGAAAGCAAAAAACTTGAGTTTGACAAGGCGGAGTTTGGGATTTCCACCATTCAGACAGTGCTGCCAGGCTTGCTTTCACTTGGCAAGGAGCTGGACCCGGAAATCTGGTTACAAAAAATTACCGAAGGCCCTAAGGAGATCCTCGGGGTTGATAGCCCGCCTATTGGTAAGGGAAGTGCGGCTAATCTCACCCTATTTGATCCGAAAGAAAAATGGGTGCTCGACAACTCCACCAATGCCTCAAAATCCAGAAACTCACCCTTTTTTGGAAAAGAACTTACCGGCAGGGTAAAGGCGGTGTTTAACGGAGACAAACAAGAAATATACTAGCCATGGCCCCGTTGGTGAAGGTTCCGGTTCGGTTTGGATTGATGGGAGTGGGTGTACTGCTTGGTATCTTTCTGATCTACTACTTCTCAGGCAACAACCCTCTGATCGAGATGGACATGCTGGATCTGTTCATCGTGCCTATCTTTCTCTATTTTGGAGTACGGGAGTACCGGGATAACTTCAACAACGGAAAAATGGAGTTTTGGCAGGGAATGACTGCCGGTCTGTTTATTTATATGATCATTGCAGCGGTGTTCTCAGGGGTACTGTTCTTGTTTCTGGAATACCTCGACACCTCTTTGGCGGAAAGCTATATCGATTCGAAACTGGCCGAACTTTCAGACTCTGAGCAAAAGATCATCGAGGAAATGGGGCAGGCCTCTTATGACGAAATGGTCACCAGTACTACGGCCACTACTGTGAAGGTGTTGGTGTTGGATACGTTTCTGAGAAAGGTCGCGATCGGGTTCTTCCTGACCAGCGTGATCTCCATTGTGATGAAACGAAAGAATAAAAGTTGAAATTCCCACAGGATCACTATTAATTTGGCAACCGAAACCCACAACACATGAACAACGAACTGAATATTACCGGCGTAAAACACGGCTTGATCACAGGAGCAATCATTGCCCTGGTAGTCATAGGCTGTGGAGCTGCCGGCAGAAACCTCTATATGGGCGTGGCACAGTGGCTCGCCATGGGACTCACCCTTGCGCTACCTATATACCTTGGCTTCAAGGAAAGAGAAAAGCTCGAAGGGTATCTATCCTGGACACCTGCTTTTGTGTACCTGGGTATCATATTTTTCATATCCGCTGTCTTCTGGGAGTTTGCTGATGTGACCGTGTTGGGCGTAATAGATCCGGGGATCATAGATGTCATGCTTGAGGAGTCGATGCCCGCTGCAGAACAAGCCATGCGGATGTTTATCGATGACGAATCGCTGATCGATCAGCAAATGGCCGAAGCGGAAATTCAGATTCGCAAAAAAGGTAGCTACATGTTTCTCCTGTCTACGAGCTGGTGGTTTGTGGTGAAAGCGGCAGCCCTGGGAGCTTTGGCAGCCCTTATTATCAAAAAGAAAAAACCCGATTTTGAGGAGGAAGTAAGCGAATGAGCCAAAACCCCAACATATCCATCGTAATTCCGCTGTACAATGAGGAAGAATCGCTCTCCGAATTGTACGACTGGATCAAACGTGAGCTCGAGGGCAACTACACCTATGAAGTGGTATTCGTGGATGACGGTAGCACCGATGACTCGTGGAATATCGTCAAAGGACTCGCTGACCAATACGACAATGTGGTCGGGTTTCAGTTTAACCGAAACTATGGAAAGTCCGCCGCCCTCAACATTGGCTTTAAGCACACCAAAGGCGATGTGGTGATCACCATGGATGCCGACCTACAGGACAGCCCTGCAGAGATTCCTGAGCTGTATCGCATGATCACTGAGGACGGTTACGACCTGGTATCTGGCTGGAAAAGGAAACGCTTTGACCCGATCATGAAGACCATCCCATCAAAGCTCTTCAACCTTGTGGCCCGGAAGTTTTCCGGGATCAAACTCAACGATTTCAACTGCGGGCTAAAAGCCTACAAAAGCGAGGTGGTCAAGTCGATCGAAGTTTATGGCGAAATGCATCGCTATATTCCATTCATCGCCAAGGGCAAAGGCTACGGCTACATCGGAGAAAAAGTAGTGCAGCACCAGGCACGCAAGTATGGTGTCACAAAATTTGGGTTGGAACGCTTTATCTATGGCTTCCTGGATCTGCTGTCCATTTCATTTGTATCGAAGTTTCGTAAGCGGCCCATGCACTTTTTCGGTTCGCTGGGCACGTTATCTTTCCTGTTGGGTTCGATCATTACCGTATGGGTGATTGGTCGGAAGATCTATGAAATCCAGATGGGATTGCCGGCACGGGACATTGTCGATCAGCCCTTGTTCTTCCTGGCACTGGTGGCAGTGATCATCGGTGTACAGCTATTCCTTGCAGGCTTTATGGGCGAGATGATGATCCAGCATTCTCCCAAACGCGAAGATGAATACCTGATCCGGGAGAAAACGGGGAATTAAATCGGCCATCCTCTACCAACTCTTGGATTCAAGTGCTCTAATCAGATACCTTTTTATCTCAGAATTGAGTTCATTTTATAGGTTTCTACCGGCCTTGAATAAATTCCTTGAGAAATTCAGCTAATCCCGTATTGATGTTAAATCCACTGTTTGATCCCGCAAGCGTAGCGCTGCGGGAGAGTTTGGATTTATTAAATGAATGAAGCTGAATTTCAGGAATTGATTCACAGCCTTGACTTTTTTGCTTCGTTTTTGCGTCAAGGCAAAAATGAAGAGCCCGCCCGGCTTTAGGGCGAGAAAACTTTTCAAGAAGGTTCTAATTTTTCCTACAAAAGAAAATCGGCTCATCAGCCGGAAGTGCAAATCGGGCTTGATCTTCTTTTGATAAAGAATTCACAAAATCGTCTTCGGTCACCTCAAAACCTGCACTTCTCAGCCTATCTGCATAGTCCTTACCATACAGCCTTACGTGATCGTCCTGACCAAAAGCCTTCTCCCGCTCTCTCGGGTCGGTGATGGAAGGATCCTCATAGGTCACTTCAGGCAGGGGATGAAATAGAGGGATCTGAAGAATTGCCCACCCTCCGGGTCTCAGTACTCTATGAATTTCCTGCATCGCTTTGATGTCATCGGCCACATGCTCCATCACATGATTGCAAAACGCCACATCAAACGAGTTGTTCTCAAAGGGCATCTCATGTACATCCAACTTCACCTTGGCGAGGGGGGATTCTATATCTGCCGTAATGTATTGGTCGCTGTGGATGTTTTCAAAGCGTTTAATAAAGCATAGTTCCGGCGCAATATGCAGTACGTCCTGTTTCTTGTCGAGAAAATCTGTCTTTTGTTTCAAAAACAACCAGATCAGACGGTGCCGCTCCAGGGCAAGGCAATTGGGGCAAAGGGCATTGGCTCGAGCCTCTCGGCCATAGGGCAGAAATTTTGAAAACCGACTCTCGCAGACAGGGCATTCCACTTTGTTGCCCTTGTAAAAAAGGGCCAGTACCTTCAAACCAAAATGACTAAAGAGCTGCAGATACTTCCGCGGAACGTTCTTAAGAAAAAAACTAATGATTGCTTTCAAGCGCCTGAATTTAGATTTGGCGCAAATATAGGGATTGGCATCAAACCATTAAGG
Organism: Reichenbachiella sp.; assembly: GCA_965222305.1. Classification (GTDB taxonomy): domain Bacteria; phylum Bacteroidota; class Bacteroidia; order Cytophagales; family Cyclobacteriaceae; genus Reichenbachiella. Next base: position 4,550,646 of record OZ244943.1, on the reverse strand, counting down.
CTCGATCAGTTCTTCCATCTCCTGATTGATGCTGTCATAGTCAAATGTATAACTCTCATCACCCTTCTGAAGAGCGGACAGGATTTTCCTAATGTCACTAATCGCTTTTTTCTCCTTGACTTTAGATTCCTCATCGGCTGCATAACTCAAGGAACTCACCATTTCTCTAGAGGTCTCATTCAAGAATCTCATGGCCTTGTATTTCTCCCCTTTTTCCAGGCTTTCCTCTGCAATAGTGAGATTGGCAAAAGCAATTGAATTAAGCGCATTAAAGTAGGCTCTGTTAAGATCGCTCACAATCACAGAGTCATTTTGAACTTCTGCCTCCACAAGCTTCAAGTCTGCTATCGCCTTTTCAATCAGATGGGTGGCAGACGAATCGGCGTATTGCTCGATAATTTGCATGTCCATGATTGCGGCTTCCAACTGCCTAATGCTTCTGTTGTAATCACTGTCTATAATGTACTCCCTGGCATTGGAAAGGTGCCGTACCGGCGACATAGCCCTCTCGATGGTCAGGTGCTTGTTGTGAAATATGTCATAGGCATGTAATGTGCCTATCAAAGCGACGATCAGGAGTATATAACCGAGTGCGGAATCTTTCATGATAACAATGAGTGATATAATAGGTAAACCAATACTCTGGTAATATAGTCATTATTCCGATTTAGGCCACTTTTTAGACGCCATATCCCGCTCCGATAGATTCTATATTTCCATGAAAATGAAGTGATTAATACAGAATGATTCAATACTATCTGTGATTTTTTATTTACGGGTGTTCGTATATCTTTGCCGAGGATTATTCGAAAAAGGGCGACTCGCCCTTTTTGGTTTTTTAAGGATTGATTAACTAACTATTTACAGCACAATACAATGAGCAATTTGATATATGTGGTCCCGCTATTGGGTATAGTAGGACTCGTTGTAATGGCCCTCAAGTCTGCATGGGTCAACAAGCAGGACGCAGGAGAAGAAAAAATGCAGACTCTGGCCAATCACATTCGTGAGGGCGCCCTGGCCTTCCTCAAAGCCGAGTACAGAGTACTGGCGATCTTTGTTGTCATAGCAGGTATTTTACTCGGGGTGATCTCAGCAATGGTACCCACCACTCACTGGTTCATCATCATTGCCTTCGTCATAGGAGCGGTTTTTTCGGCCCTTGCGGGAAATATCGGTATGCGCGTAGCTACCGCTGCAAATGTCCGAACGACGCAAGCCGCCCGAACGAGCCTTCCACAAGCGCTGAAAGTATCATTCACCGGAGGTACCGTGATGGGTCTCGGTGTAGCCGGGCTTGCCGTTTTCGGTTTGAGCTCACTCTTCACCTTATTGTTCTTCTGGTTTATGGGAGGTACATGGACTGAAAACGGAGTGTACGATATGACCGTTGTGTTGGAAGCCTTAGCGGGATTTTCTTTAGGAGCTGAGTCAATCGCTCTGTTCGCCCGTGTAGGTGGAGGGATCTACACCAAAGCTGCCGACGTAGGAGCTGACCTGGTAGGTAAGGTGGAAGCCGGTATACCGGAAGACGACCCCAGAAACCCAGCAACTATCGCGGATAACGTAGGAGACAATGTAGGAGACGTGGCCGGTATGGGAGCTGACTTATTCGGATCATACGTGGCGACAGTACTCGCATCAATGGTTTTAGGAAATTACGTTATTCGTGACATGGGTGGTTCCATCACAGACTCATTCTCAGGCATCGGCCCGATACTACTTCCCCTGGTGATTGCAGGTATCGGTATTGTGTTTTCTATACTCGGAACACTATTCATCAAGATCGGAGGAAACGACGCCAAAGAAGCGCAGGTACAAGGGTCGCTGGACAAAGGCAACTGGATCTCAATCCTACTGACTGGGGTCGCATGTTATTTCCTCATCGACTGGATCTTGCCTGCTCAGATGAAAATGAATTTCTTCGGCCAAGGAATCTTGACCGTAACGCCGATGCAGGTATTTTACGCTGTATTGGTCGGCTTGGCTGTAGGCGGATTGATTTCTGCTTTCACGGCGTACTACACCTCAATGGGTAAAAAGCCAGTGAACACCATCATCCAAAACTCGTCTACGGGAGCAGCGACCAACATCATCGCCGGATTGGCGACAGGTATGATGTCTACTGCCGGCCCTATTCTGCTTTTCGCTGCAGCGATCTGGGGAGCCTATGAGTTTGCAGGATTTTATGGAGTGGCAATCGCAGCTTCTGCCATGATGGCTACCACCGCTATGCAATTGGCGATCGATGCATTTGGTCCTATTGCGGATAACGCCGGAGGTATCGCGGAAATGAGCGAGCTACCCAAGGAAGTAAGAGAAAGAACCGACATACTGGACTCTGTAGGAAATACCACTGCTGCCATTGGTAAAGGTTTTGCCATCGCTTCTGCTGCGTTGACTGCCCTGGCTCTTTTTGCAGCCTATGTGACCTTTACAGGAATAGACGGAATTAACATTTTCAAAGCGGATGTTCTGGCCGCCTTGTTTATTGGAGGAATGATTCCTGTGGTATTCTCAGCCCTGGCCATGAGTGCAGTAGGACGTGCAGCGATGGAGATGGTGAAAGAAGTAAGAAGACAATTCAAAGAAATCCCAGGCATCATGGAAGGTACGGGTACACCTGAGTACGGTAAGTGCGTGGAGATCTCAACTGCCGCCGCTATCAAAGAAATGATGCTACCCGGAGCGATCACCATCGTCACACCCGTAATTATCGGTTTTGTAATGGGACCTGAGGCATTGGGTGCTTACATGGCCGGTGTAGCGGTATCAGGTGTACTTTGGGCGATCTTCCAAAACAACGCCGGCGGTGCATGGGACAATGCCAAGAAATCTTTCGAAGCAGGTGTGATGATCGATGGAGAAATGACCTACAAAGGCTCTGAAGCACACAAAGCAGCGGTAACCGGTGATACAGTGGGTGATCCATTCAAAGACACTTCAGGACCTTCAATGAACATCCTGATCAAACTGACTTGTTTGGTGGGACTGGTAATTGCTCCAATTTTGGGAGAAGTCTTCGGTGGCAATAGCCACGAGGCTGACCTGGAGGCCAAGGTAATCAAAGCTGACCCGGTACAGGAAGAGGTGGTCGCGGATCAAATTACTGTGGTGGAATAAACTCCCAACACAACGAAATCAAAAAGCGAGGCAGAATTGTCTCGCTTTTTTTGTGGGTGATGATTGGTTAGATTTGGAGGAATACTGACTTTCATTGCTAAGGTCTAACAGCTAGCATTTTATTTTAGTGAGCATTTTTACTGTCCATCTCGTAAAAACAAGCAGATTGTCTGCCCTAAGGGCTCTTTGCTTCCCGCCTCAACCAAATGACATTCAGGGATTGGTTCATGCTGAATGCATGCAGGGTATGACATTGGGTTCCCCTACACTTTCCACTAAACGAATACTGCTTGGGCAATTGGTCGTTTTTGCTCAGTGGGACAATGAATCTTCCATTGATCAATTTTTAGAACGACATCACCTGGGAAAAATCTTATCAAAAGGATGGCATGTTAGGTTGTTATTCTTGAGACAGTGGGGTCATATAGACGAATTTCAGATTCCGGAGAATGTCGTGGAACAAGATGACCCAAGCGTTCCTGTTGTGACCGTTACCCTTGCACGGATGAAGCTCCTGCAGGTTCCACGATTTATTCGCTGGGGTAGACCGGTAGAGAAATTGGTAAGGGATGATCCTGCTACGACGCTTGCTTTAGCAGCAACCAGGCTTCCAAGAACCATTTCAACGTTCTCGATATGGAAGTCGCAAAAAGACATGCTAAAAATGGTCCACGGACAAAGCGCTATGGCCGATCCTACCCGACATGCCGAGGCCATGAAAGAAAGAGAACGAAAAGACTTTCACAGGCAGTTCACTACCTTAAGGTTCAAGCCTATTTCAGAACATGGCGTTTGGAATGGCCGGAAAAATTTTCTTCCACAAAAAGAAGAGGAGCAAATTGAACTTAGCTGATCCATTTCAAAAATTTCAAGATTGGTTCACTCAGCAGTGGGTAATCTTGTCCGGCCGACAATTCGGTCCAAACGATTCTGATTGGTTGATCGGACCATTTGGGAAATTAGGAGCGATAGATAATGATTTTATTCAGCACCTTGTTGCCAATGAAGGATTAGAAATCCAAAGAAATACATCTAATGGACTCATTCCTTCATTCACAGACCTAAATCTATCAGCATCGGACCTATCGAAAATCCCGGACGGGGCAAAAGACTTTTATGAGAACACCGCTCAGTACAATTTAAACCTGACAATAAAATGGAACCCCGTTTTCCGTCTCATGGGCAAACTTGTCAATATACTTTTTAGCCAGCGAATAAAACAGCTCAATGTGCCAACCGACAATCTTAGCAGCTCAGAAGAAATCACAAGTGAAATAATCACATTGACCAAACCCAATTCAAGCGATCCCAGGTACCTTATCTGGTACCGTACTTTTAAATCCAGCGGTCAGGTTCTTTATTCCGGAATTTATAGTACTTGTACCCTGCCTTCAGGAGAGACTTGTGTAAAAGCAGTTTTCCCATTGCCTAATGGCAATGCAACGGTGATAATGTCCCCCAGCGTTGGGGAAAATGGCGAATTCATTCTTACTTCCTCGGGTAGAAAATTTGGCAACACTGGCTTTTACTTCTTATTACAAGATTCAAAAGGTAAACATTGGGCTCATTATGTGAGATCATATCGAGATCAGCTTATAGTCAACTCGAAGGGCGGAAAAATTTCGGCCGAACAGATCCTTACACTCTGGAATTCGAAAGTTCTGTCATTTCATTATGAGATTGAAAGGAAGGAACCCAAACCGGGTTCTTAGCAGATTAGCATTGCGATCATCAACAACTGATATTTCTCATTTGCATTTCTACCCCGAAAGTGAAATATTTGGAAAATTCATTTTTAATAAACCAACTGTATAACCTATGACACGAGAAGAACACCTGGCCTTTTGCAAGAAATGTACCCACAGACATCTGGACATGCAGCAGGGCCTTATCTGCACACTCACAGGCTCTAAGGCCGACTTTGAAAACACCTGCGAAAATTTCAACAGAGATGAAGCGGTAAAAGACAAAATCGAAACGGAGGAAATGAGCCACAGCGAAGTGGTCTACCAGCTCTCTGACGAAGTAGTGGACAAGCTCAAAACCCATCAGGATATCGGCTATGCCCTGATCGGTGGGTTTACCACGGCACTGGTCTGTGCTTTCCTTTGGGCGGTGATCACCGTCTCCACAGAGTACCAGATCGGATACATGGCAATAGGGGTCGGGTTCCTGGTGGGCATCTCAGTGCGCTACTTTGGAGCAGGGATCGATCAGGTATATGGATACATTGGTGGCACAATGGCGCTTCTCGGCTGTCTGCTGGGCAACCTCTTTAGCCAAGTGGGTTTCCTGGCACAAATGCAATACATCGGATATTTTGATGCACTCAGCTTCCTTGATTTAGAGACCATCCGGCTGATCTATGTTGAGACCTTTAGCGTCATGGACATTGTCTTTTATGGGATTGCCATTGTCGAAGGTTATAAGTTTGCCTTTCGCTCGATCCCTGAAGACATTGAAGAGCTTGAGGACCTGACTCCTCAAAATGCAAAGCTGAGACTCCCGCTTGTGTCGGCCTTCCTCGTGATACTTATTATTTCCGGATTCTCTTTGTCCAAAGGAGTCACAGGGGTACAGGAGTTTTATTACGAAAGTGGCAAGATACAATCGCGTGGTGAGCTGGTCGGAGGACTCGAGCAGGGCGAATGGACATTCTACTATGAAAATGGTGTCGTCCTGGCCGAGGGCAACTATGAAGATGGGATTGAAAATGGCCTATGGAAATGGTACAATGAGTTTGGAAGCCTGTCTCGAACTGGCAACTACATCAACGGCCTCCACGACAGCACCTGGATCAACTACAACATGGACGGATCGGTGATCGAAGAGAATAATTATACACTGGGAAGGCTCAGCGGAGCATATCGATCCTTTTATGACAATGGCGATGTTTTTCAGGAAGGCAGATATGACCGTGACAATATGGATAGCGTCTGGAGCATTTACCACGAGAACGGCATGCTCAGTGCCACCGGTAGCTTTTCAAACAGCGAACTCAGCGGTATCTGGAAATACTACAACACAACGGGCAAGCTCACGGAGGAACTCGAATATGTAGAGGGCGGAGATGTGAAAATCCTGAATGTATGGAGCATCCAGGAGCGACAAATTGTAAAAGAAGGTAACGGTACTTACCGGTCCTACTATGACAATGGTACACCAGCTGCGGAAGGTGCTGTAAAAGATGGAAAAAAGGTAGGAGAATGGACTGCCTACTACTCTAACGGCAGCAGAAAAGAAGTGGGCAAATATGATGGAGATGATTATGTGCTCATCTCGGCATGGGACACCAAAGGTGATCTGATGGTAGAAAAAGGATCCGGTGAGTATGTCTCATATTTTGACGATACCGATAAGGTTCTGGAAAAAGGTGCTTTCAAAGATGGAAAGCGAGAAGGACGATGGGAGCTCTTTTACGCAGACTCAAGCATCAAGCAGCAGGTGTCCAACTACAAAAATGGCAAGCTCGATGGTCTGAACCTTACTTACTATGAGGACGGTAGCACACTGACAGAGGGTGCATTCGAAGAGGATGAACGGATCGGTGAATGGATTTGGTACTACCAGTCGGGAGACTACCAATGCACTGTCACATTTGAAAAAGGACAAAAACAAGGAGATCAGATCTTTTGGAGCGAGTTTGGCCGCGAGGCGAAGAAGGAAGTGTATGAGGACGGAGAGCTGATTGAGGAGGTATTGTTGTAGTATCTAAAGAAGTCAAAAAAAAGGCGAGCCATATGGTTCGCCTTTTCTTTTATTGATCCTGGTGATTAACAACCCGTCACCACTTTGATGCCGTTGAGTTGCATGACCTTCCCTGTGGCTTTCACACACATGGAAGAGCCTCTCACCGTAAAAGCATTGTACTTTTTCCAGTTCATACCGTCCTGCCATTGTACAATGACCTTGCTGGCATTATCCAGGGTCACAGTATGGCTACCGGGCTTATAGATTTTGGTCAGCGGCCCTTTGGTTCCATCGCTTCTTACTGCTCTGAGGCGTACATTCCAGTCGCTGTAGTTTTGGATCTCGACCGTCAATCGAGAAACTGCCATCTCTGCTTCTTCTATGCATTCTTCCTCTACTACACTCTCCTCCTCAGTTCTAAAACTGGACAAAGAAAATGCAAGGGCCAGAACGAGGCCACTTAAGGCGATTGCTTTAAAAACTGGATTGTTTACTTTTTTCTGTACTAACATGATTTTTGTGTTTTGGTTAAAATTTTATTTCAAAGTTTTTGTGACGGCTCACCTGGTATCAGCAGGCTCATTCCTGTCAATTAAGATTTTTATAAAAGAATTCGGCGATTTGGTCATAGTGCTGGGGCATCAAAGGACTATAGTTGATGTGCTCGGCATGCTGATCTTCTGCATCCATGATATAGCAGTGCAGATCGGCTCCCTCAGTATAGCCCACAGATAGGGCCTGTTCGCGTATCAAATCTGGTCCATACAACGTGGAACCCCCGAGGCTAAACTCGCCCCATAAACGTACGCCTCCGTTGAAGTAGGACAATGGGTGAGCGATCATCATGAGAGCCGGGCCATCCGTGTCCAAAATGCCCAAATCTGCTGTCCAGGGCATCAAGATCAAGGTACCTTTTACCGATGAAGAGTAATCTTCATAGATGCCGGGCTCAAAACCATGGGTTTCAAAGGCTCCTTCCAGAAGTGCTTTTAAATCAGGGCTGCTTTCTTCAAAATCTTGCTCGCTCATGTGGCCTGAAATGAGGCTGGCCTGAGCACCAGATGACCATCCTCCGGTAAATATCTTGTCAGGATCAATTCCATACATGCTCGCATTTTTCTTGAAAAATTTGACAGACGCCTTTACATCGAGTACGCTCTTTACAATGGTTTCAGGGTCCCATGATTGTCCCCCCACTTTGATAGAATAATCTACCACGCCCACCACGTAACCTCTTCTTGCCAGGTCAAAAGCGATATCTTTTATATCATTAACCCGCGTATAGCTAGTCCAGGCGCCACCAGGGGCCAGAAGTACTAATGGTCTGAAGCGATCTGCGTTGGCTTCCACCTGAAAAACCTGAACCTGAAGATTAGAAGAACCATCCTCATAGTATTTGATATGGAAGTTTGTAATCTCAGCTACCGAGTGATAAGTCTGATAGTCAAATTGAATAGTACACAGTGATGGGTCCGTTTCACAAGAGGGACCCGTGCCCTGATTGTCTTCGGTGCAGCTTTGCAAAGCAAAGAGCAAAATCGACAGGACAGAAAGAAGGACGAAAACCTTCAATTCACTTTTGATCTTAGTATTTATTAAAGTTTTCATGATTGTATTTTTTTGGTTTCACTTTTTGTTTCAGTCACGATACAAAGTTGGGAAGCGAAGCAGGGCGGGGCATTACAGCTATGTTGTGGAATGCTTAAAGTTTTAAAAGCATTATTTTTAGGTAGAAAAACCCTGATCGAACATATGTTGCAGATGGCTTAACATATGTTGTATAAAATTTTTTTGACGGTTATTTTCTCTAATTTCCTGATGAAATAGGGTGAGTAAATGTCCGTTGACCTACATAGAGACCTAATAACCTTGGAAAAACCAAGTACGCTTAAGCCCGATCGTCCATCGGAAACACAGGAGCTTTCCATGGATCAGGCCTTGCTCAAAAGGCTGCATGAAATCGTAGAGTCAAACCTGAGAAACGAGCAGTTTAGCGTGGAAGACCTGGCCAGTGAAGCAGCACTCAGCAGATCCCACCTCCACAGAAAACTAAGAAGCCTCACCGGGCAATCCATCAGTCAATTCATAAGGAAGATCCGACTGGATCATGCCATAGAATTCTTGAAAAAGGAAGTAGGCACGGTCTCCGAAATTGCTTTTCGTGTGGGGTTTGGCAGTAGCACCTATTTTATTAAATGCTTTAGCGATGAATTCGGTTTCTCACCGGGAGAAGTAAAGAAAAGGAACGAAGAAGGGTTTTTCGATCATAAGCCGAAAGAAGAAGAAAGTACTACCATCCATCAACCATCCCCTGACAAGCAAAAGCAACCTGCGCTTGAGATATTGCACCCTTCCTCGTCGGAGGGCATGATCCGTGAGATTTTCGATACGATGATTTTGCACAAGCCCACAATGGAAAAATTCGTACTTGTGGACGAAGATGAGGGGGAAACTGTAGATATCCGTTTGCTGGCCTACCAGATTTTCAAAAATTACCCCTGGCCAATCGGTGTGGAAATCAGGCGCCTTTTTAGCGTCGGGCTAAAAGATTCTACCAGCGCCAGATACCACCAACTGCAAAAAACCATCCTGAGAATTGTAAGGCTGTTGGCCTTCATTGCCGTTTCTGAGTTGATCAAGACTATTCAGGAACGAAGGCATAAAATGGATCAAACCGCCAGCAACTCAATACCCGAGCTACTTAGCACGCTATCACCTAAAAACCTCATCAGTATAATACAGTCTGCACATGCTGTTTTTCAAGAAAATAAAAAGGAATACTTTGTTCAGGAACTTAAGGAAACATTTGATGAGTCCTTTTTCAGGGAGCTGGAAGACTGGATCGTACTGACCCAATCCACCGAGGAAAAAGGAAATCTGGAAGAGGAGTGCGCCAGTCTGGAGCAGATAGTCACGACACTATTGAAGAAGGCCTCATTTCTGGTGAAATACAAGCTCGTCAATGTAAGCTCGATCAAGGTGATCAAGTCCAAATTCAAGCCTGCCTTCTTCCAACACGATCTACAGCTCCTCAATAGCGCCGACTCAGAATTTCAGCTGCATCAGCAGATTATTGAGCAGTTTTCCGACAGCCATGCCGTATTGCTCATGAAGAGCATCAAGGAACCTACGGAGTTTTTGAATCTGTCGCCCCTCGTGATAGACACGCATGGGGAAGAAATAAACAGCAAGAGCAAGACAAACATTAAGAAGGATATATTCCTTATGGATAGCTATGATGGCGAAAACATCAACTATCTGGGAACAGAGGTTACGTCCCCGGCAGACCTATCCTCCCTGGATCACTATCAGGATTTGGTAGAAGAGTACCGTGAGATGTGTAAACTAATGAGTCAATGATGGAGCAGCAACACAAATCACCCTTCAAATTCCTTGACAGCTATGCTCAGGGCGATCGGGATATATTCTTCGGTCGTGATCAGGAGATAGAAGAAATCTACAGCAAGGTGTTCCAAAGTAAACTCTTACTTGTCTATGGGGCCTCCGGTACGGGAAAATCAAGCATCATCAATTGCGGGTTGGCCAATAAATTTGAGGAGTCGGACTGGCTGCCGATACACATTCGCAGGGGTGGCAATATACGTAGGTCGATGCTTAATCAGATCCAAAAAGAAGCTGTCAATAAACTGGAGTTGAGCGATGAGGACCAAAAGTCGAATGAGGGACTCGAAAAGGCTTTGGGCAGTGTCTTCCTGGATCACTTCAAACCGATTTATCTCATTTTTGATCAATTTGAAGAGCTATTCATTTTCGGGTTCAAAGATGAATGGAAAGACTTCATATCAAGCATTCGGTACCTAATGGAGAGCGACCTCAATGTCCGATTCATCTTTGTCGTAAGGGGAGAATACCTCGAGTTCCTTTCGGAGTTTGAAGATGCCATTCCTCAATTTTTTGACAATCGTGTGCGGGTAGAAAAAATGACCCGAAAAAACGCTGAGCAAAGCATCAGTGGGCCTACCCGACTTTTCCCTATTGATCTGGAAGAAGGTTTTGAAGAAAAGCTGCTCAGAAAACTGAGTCCTGAAAAATCCCACATCGAGCTGACTTTCTTGCAGGTGTTTCTGGATAAGATATACAAGCGCGCCAGCGAACAACGCGATGAATCGGAGCGCATTCGGTTCTCCAAGGAGGAAATCGATCGCCTTGGACAGATCGAAGATGTACTGGCTGAGTTTGTGGACGAGCAGCTTTTCAATATGCCTGACTCCAAGGCTGCACTGACGGTGCTGAAGTCCTTTGTCTCATTGCAAGGCACCAAAACCCAAAAATCCCTCGAAGAAGTCGTCCAATACACCCGTGACATTGGTCAAAACATAAGTTTAGATAGTACCGAATCAATCATTGCGACCTTCGTCAATAAGCGAATATTGAAAGACCATGACGATAACGGCCGGTACGAGCTTCGTCACGACAGCCTGGCACAAAAGATATTTGAAAAGATCACCATTCAGGAAAGAGAGCTACTGGACATCAAACAATTCCTGTCCTACAGTTTCAATGAATACGACAAGCGGGGCATCTTGCTCAACGACGAAGACCTCTCCTACATCGCGCCTCATGAGCGCAATCTAAATCTTGAGGTGGAGGTGATTGAATTCATCCGAATCAGCCGTAAGAATTCCTCCAAGAAGCGAAAACAAAGAAAGACTCGTACGATTATCACTATGGTAATTGTCGCACTGCTCCTGACTTCTGTCGCTGGACTATTTTATTCGCAGCAGCAGAAACAACGCGCTGAAGAACTGGCCCTGATTGCAACCCAGGAATCGTCAGAAGCTCGGCTACAGCGAGAAAATGCAGAAGCCAAGGAGGCCGAGGCAGCAAGACAGGCCGAGATCGCTACTCTTGAAAAGAGGCGCGCTGAATCTTCCTCTCAGGAGGCTTTGCGCCAAAAAGACCTGGCCGAAAGGCAGCGCATAATTGCGGAGCGCGAAAAGGAACTCGCGGATAATGCACGCAGAAGGTCTGAGCTGAGCGAGCAGGAAGCCAACCATCAACGATCCATCGCCGATCAGCAAAGGCAAATAGCCTATCGGTTGCGGATGCTTTCCCTCTCAAAGGAAATGGCAGTCAAGTCCACCCACATGATCAGCCCGGACTTGAAAGGCCTGCTCGCTTTGCAAGCCTATCAATTCAACCGGGAATATGGAGGAAAGGCTTTTCAACCGGAAATCTACAGTGCACTGTATTCAGCCAGAAAGTCGTTGTCCACCGAATTATTCAACGGAGATAAAACACATGACCAGGTCATTAAATCAATGATAAGCCAATCAAGCGGGTTGTTTTCGGCTGGCAACGACGGCAAAATAACCCGCACGGTGTGGGTCGGAAACACACCCAGGACAAAGCTGATTTTGGAAAGTGATTTTATCATTGAAACCATGGACATTGACCCCAATGAAAACTTCCTGGTCATAGGTACACACCGGGGCGCACTGGCCAAAATTTCGATTGCTGGTGGAAAACTGGAATTCGAAAAAGAGGCTCATTCTTCTGAGGTTTCCAAGGTATTCGTCACGACTGAAAATATTATATCGGTGGGACAAGACGGCCTGATTAGCTTCTTCGATCTTGACGGCACACAAGTGAATACACTGAACCTCGATGAGATTGCCACCGCATCAATGGCTGACGCTATACTCCGGGTCGCCCTAAAAAATGGAGAGATTCATTCCATTGACAAAAAAGGAAACAGAGTGGGCTCATTCACCCCAATGGACTTTCAAAAAATAACGGCCATAGACGTGGACTCCATGAATTCGCTGATGGCGGTTGGCTATGGACATGGGGAGATTTTGATTTGGGATCTGAAAGCTCAGAATGCACTTCAGGTGCTGCCAGGGCATACTGCGGCTATTACCGACCTGTCCTTTGACCCAGATGGTGAGTTTCTCGTCTCGGGTAGCTTTGACCGATCCATTAGACTTTGGAACTTGGACGAAATGCAAGAACCACCCATTGTCATTCAAGATCATGATAGCTGGGTCTCTGCAGTCACCTTTGACCAGGAAGGATTATTTTTCTACTCGGGGGTATTTGGGGGAATCCAACGAAGATTTTCCAAAAATTCGGAAAGTATGACGGACGGTTTGTGTGAAATAATCGGAAGGAACATGACTGAATCTGAATGGACGGAATTTGTGGCGGAAGATATTGACTATGAAACAACCTGTACGAATGAATAAACTTTTATACCTATTGCTGCTGGCCCTGCTGCCCTCTATCGCCCGGGCTCAGGAGTGCCAGGACAAACTGCAGGAGGCCAAACGCGCCTATTTTAATGGCAATTTCGAGCAGGTCAATTCCTCACTGGAAGACTGCTATCAATCGGGGCTAGAAGGCGAAGAAAAGAAAGAAGCCCTGGAACTGCTCGTCAATGCCAACCTCGTGCTGGACAACAACCAGAGCGCTGATAATTATATGCAGGAACTTTTGAAGGAATATCCCCTGTATCAACCCAGGAGCACTGATTTGGTTGAGTTTCAGGAGCTATACAAGTCCTATGAAATACGCACAAAGTGGAACCTGGGCTTTGTCGCAGGTATCAACATTCCCGATTTTCAGGTGATGCAATACAGAAGCCTGGCGTCTATCACCGAGGAGACCAGCGGGTATGAAGGCGATATTGGGGCGTCTCTGGGTCTGAAGGCGGAGTGGATGGTATGGAAAAAATTGTTCTTGTCCGGGTCTGTGCTTTATCAGCAATTTGGCTACAGCCAAAAGGAAAGGATCATGACATTTCAGGACGTCTTCATTGCAGAAAAATTAAATTTCGTCAGTGTCCCTGTCATGATAGGGTATGAATTTTTTAAGTCAGACTTTAAAGTCTTCATTCAGGGAGGAATCAGCCCACACTTCCTATTGTCTTCCAAGGCCAACCTGGAGCTATTTGGTGTTGATCCCGATCAAAGGACCCCACTCACCGGCATCCCCAGAAAAACAGAAGGATACGACCTCACCGACCAAAGAAAGCAGGTAACGCTGAGCTATGTGGCAGGGGCAGGATTTAGAAAGAGCTTTGGGCTGTACGCCGTAGAGTTGGCATTTCATTATGAGTTTGGCCTGAATAATCTGGTCAAAGAAGAACAACGTTTTCAGGACACACAATTGTGGAGAACTTATTCTTATGTACCGGACGACTTCAAGGTGGACAACGTCCGGATCGCATTGGGTGTGGTAAAATCATTCGTCTATCCTAAAAAGCTGGAAAAATGAAAAAGAGGTTAATCACACTTATTCTGTTCATACCCGTTTTGTTTTTTTCCTGTTTGGAAGAGATCGATTACGAGCAGGATCAATATGTCAAGGCACTCGGTCTGGAAGGGTCCGCGATAGCTGAAAGGGTCATAGAGCTGGACAACGGGGACATCATGGTTTTGGGGAAACTCGGTCGGGCAGCACACGATATTTTTTCCGGATACATAGGAATAGAAATTGAATCACTTGAAGATCAGGCACCGTTTATCGCCATTTTGGATCCCAATGGTAACATCAAACAAATGAAATCCTACCCTATTAACTCCCTAGATCTCACCTATGCCATACTTTACAACTTTGCCAACAAGACCTCTTTTGAGCAAGTCCTAGAAGACCCTAATGGAGGGTATACAGTATTAGCTGCGTCGAGAGGTTTTGATGTCCAGTTTGTCAACACTCCTTTTGATGTATTGATTGAAGACACCCCGGACAATAGAACGGTAACCCCGCTCCTTCTGAAACTAGACGAAGACCTAAACCTAACGCGGGTGCTATCTTTCAATTGTCAAGAAAACTGGGACTTTGTCTATCGGACACGAGCTGTCATGAAGCCTCTTCCAAACAACGAAATCGGAATTCTTATTGGCTTGAAGCTTGTCAATCTCTCCTGGTTTTCCGGGTACACTTTTATCCGGATGAACCATAACTTCGATACACTGGGCTTTGGGAATGATTTTGATAGAGACGGTATAAAGCTAGGATACAATTTTACCTATGATCAGGAGAATCGAATCACCGTTATTGGCGAAAGGGATGATCAGCTGGCCCTTTTCAGATTTCCCCTGGACAATATGGTACGGAACGAAGAGGAGTTTCAGGCTATAAACCATGCCGGAGAGGTTCCTAATTTTAATGAGCATTTCATATTGGAGCAGCGGGATGGCAACTATGCCGTGCTCTTCTTTAATCCTGCCTCCAACGTGATTTTTCAGAGGAGGGACAAAGCCCTGAATCAAGTAGGCTCGGCTGTCTATATGGACAACCCCAGCCCCATCACCAGCCTGATCAGGGTACCCAGGGCATTTTACCAAACCCAGAATGGGGACTTTTTGGTTTATAACCAACACATTCCTGACAGCCAGGAACCTGTGGAGGGTTATTTGCACAGGATCAGTGCTACAGGAGAACACCTCTGGGCTACAAAAATAGAAGGTACACCGGGTGATGTAACCGAAACAGCCGACGGCAGTATCCTGGTGGTAGCCAACACGGTCTATAATGGATTGCTTCATCGAATAAACCTTATTAAACTCAACGCCCATGGAGAATTGTATTAAAACCCTACTCCTGATCTGCCTATTCCTTGTATCCTGTAGCCAGGAGCCGGACGAATTGCCTAATTGGGAAGAATCCCTCACGGAGAATGAGTTATTGCTGGTAGGTACCTGGGATTACGAAAGTATCAATGTGGCAGGTGAGTACAAGCCTTTTGCCAGTCCGGAGATGGAGGTCTATGGAAACAGAGGGGCCGTTGGAGGCAACCGAGCAGACCTATTCAGAAGGAAAATACAGTATGCCATGGACGGCACCTACCAACTTCAGTGGGTCGAAAGGGGGGATTATGTTCTTGGCACAGAGGGCGATCCCAACTGGCAAC
Source organism: Reichenbachiella sp. (assembly GCA_965222305.1). Taxonomy (GTDB): domain Bacteria; phylum Bacteroidota; class Bacteroidia; order Cytophagales; family Cyclobacteriaceae; genus Reichenbachiella. The sequence continues at coordinate 4,534,955 of OZ244943.1, read as the reverse complement.
CAAGTTTTGGAAGCTGGCAACTGATAGACAATACGCTCATTCATAATCCCGGGCAATATTATGAAGCGAGGTACGATGTATCGTTATCACAAACGAATTTCACCCGATCAGCCTATCGCTTCATGTCGGCTCCCGGTGAGAATAACCGCTGGCTCATAGGGGATACCATTATGTATGTCGAAAATTTCAGGAAAGCCGAAGACTAATAAATGAGGCTGTCTCAAAAGCTTGTCATTTGCTTTTGAGACAGCCTCTGTCAAGGTTCTTATAAGCTAGAAAAACGATAGATCGTCGTAGTTCTGTATTCTTCTCCCGGCTTCAACAGCGTCGTAGGAAATTGAGGCTTATTAGGAGTATCGGGGTAATGCTGGGTCTCCAGGCATAAACCATATCGGTAGTCATATACCTTGCCGCCTTTGCCGATGGTTTTGTCATTCATGAAGTTGCCGGAATAAAACTGAATGCCGGGCTCGGTGGTCAGCACCTCCATTTTTCTACCCGTCACTGTATCCACCAGCACAGAAGCCAGCGCCATGCCGTTTTCGTCAAATGCCGCAGGATCCAGCACCCAGTTGTGGTCGTACCCTAGTCCAAACTTTATCTGCTCATGCTCATCATTGATTCCTTTGCTGATCACCGTAGGGGCAGTAAAATCGAATGGCGTACCTTCTACTGGCATCATTACACCCGTAGGGATCAGGTCTTTGTCCACAGGAGTGATTTCATTGGAAGCAATCATCAGTTTGTGATCCAATATACTTCTGCTCACATCACCGCTCAGGTTAAAATACGAATGCTGCGTAAGGTTGACATGAGTCGCTTTGTCCGTGGTAGCCAAGTAGTCAATTGTCAATGCATCGCTGCCATCCAAAGTATAAGTCACGGTAGAAGTAAGCGTACCTGGAAAACCTTCTTCTCCATCCTCACTCACATAGGTAAGCACAATACCAGAAGTGCTATCCGTCACGAACTCCTTAGCCTGCCAAAACACCTTATCAAAGCCTACTGTTCCTCCATGCAAATTGTTCGGAGAATTGTTGATAGCCAACTCGTAGGTCTCACCATCCAATTCAAACTTGCCCTTTTCGATTCTGTTTCCGTATCGGCCTACGACAGCCCCGAAGTATGAAGGGAATTTCTCATAGCCATCCACACTTTCAAACCCCAGCACAACATCTTCATATACTCCGTCTTGATTTGGTGCCAGCCAGGAGGTGATGATGGCGCCATAGTTGGTCACACCGATCTGCATGCCTGTCGGGGATTTCAAGGTGTAAAGGGTAGCCTCCTCACCGGTAGACAGCTGACCAAACGACTGCTGGCTCACAGCAAAAAATTTTGCACCAGCACTTTCTTTTGGCGACTCTTTCTTTTCGCAAGCCATCAGAACAGCGACGATCGACAGTGACAGTAAAAATGATTTTTTCATGATGTATGGGATTTGATTTTAAGTTTCAATAGAGGTTATGGTTTGACCAAAAACTTGTTGCCGGCCTTTTCCTGCTCAAGGTATTTCACTTTGTCAAACCGGTATAAAAAGGCCTTTTTGGTGCCCGATCCACTCTTTTTTTCGTTGAGCTTCACCAGGATGTCGAGCTTTTCGATCCTTCGGATAAAATTCCGTTTATCGAGTTCAGTATTGAATATCGCCTCATACAGCGATAGGAGCTGAGGCATTGTAAATTTCTTTGGCAGAAGCTTAAACCCCACCGGAAAATGGGAGGCCCGATATTTGAGTCGTTCGCGAGCCATATCTACCATCTGATGATGATCGAAAATCAAATCAGGGATTTCATCAATATCATGCCAGGCGGCCCCATGCGCATCCGATAGCTTGGTATCGTGATCCTCAATATTGATCAAGGCTGTGTAGGCCACACTGACCGTACGCTCCTCAGGATCTCGCTCTATTCCGCTAAAGCAATACAGCTGCTCCATATACACGTCGTCCAGGCCTGTAAGCTCGAGTAGGATTCGGTCTGCCGCCATGTCGATGCTTTCGTTCTTTTTTACAAAGCCTCCCATCAGCGACCAATTGCCTTTTTCGGGTTCAAAATCCCTCTTGATGATCAGCAGCTTGAGTACACCATGGTCAAATCCAAAGATGATACAATCTACTGCGATCAGCAGCTTGTCTTGATTCTCGTAGGCCGTCATTAGTTCTTGGTGTAATTTTGACACTTTCTCAAAAAGAATAAAAATTCCCAACTATTCCAACAAATCGGGCTCAATAAAAAAGGGCCCTGGGGCCCTAAAGTGTCGTTCATCAGTAAGTCTTAATTGTCTGCCAACGGAGCGATCGAAGATTCACGATGCTCGGTATGGTTGCAATAGGTACACTTGTATTCCTTGATCAGTTTTCCCGCCACTGTAGCCGTCGGCTCCTCTACCACTTCCTCTCGGATCTCGTGTAGCGTACGATAGTTGCAGTTTTCGCAGATCAGATCGTGAAGTTTTCCTTTGTACTTGTCGATGATTTTGTACCCGGTCTTTTCATCCAGCCATACATCATATTCATAGGCTGAGATATTCTCGTGATGAATCATCTCTTGGGTCAGGTGCACGTCCTCTTCCTTCTCCGTAAGTATTTTCATCTCATTCCCTTCCGGAGAAAACCGCGGTTTAAACCTGATGTTGTGTAGTTTCTTTTCAACCCTGAATGGATAGTAAACATGAATATAGGTGCTGAAGAAATAGGCCACTGCAAACCCTATAGCAATCGACAGAAACGTTTTAATACCGAGCACAAACTGCGAACTGGTATTGTCAACACGTATAATCGATCCGTTGATCAGAAAGGTAACACTAATGCTGAGTGCCAATGCTGCATACCAAAAAAACCTCACTTCATTTTCAGAGATATACTGATACTTTGTGGTTCGTTTGGTTTTGAAACTTTTGACAATAAAATAATAGAGTAAAATCAGGATGCTGAGTCCAAAGGCTATTTCTGACCAAAGAAGAGTGATTTCGCGCCAATCCCGAACAAAACTCTCTGTTACTTTATTCATGACAGTTTTTTTGTCGAATATAGTCAATCTGAAAAAAATTCAAGCCCATTGCCTACAAACATTTTCTTAAGAAACCACTCTAATCATGAGCTGCCAACCCAGAAACCAAATTGATTTAAATTCTTCCTTCAGAAGGAACCTACCTTTTGATAAGCCTTCCCGTGTAGACCCTAGCGCCCGTCTTTACCTTAAAAAGGTACATACCTGCAGGCATACCGCTGATACTGAATGTATAAGGTTTTTCGCTGTTACTAACAGGTGCAACTAACCTTTGGCTTAGGACTTTCCCGTCAAGGGAATGAAGGCTGATGGTGGCTGTATGAGTGTCAATGTCGTGCAATTGAAAGCTGACCTCATGAGTAGCCGGATTGGGGAAAACTGTAACCTTAGGTTCAAGAGCATTAGGTGTTGATACTCCCAAAACTTCTTCCTCATTGAACTTACCCACGGTCAAAGCAGACCATTGCTCGCCATCAAATGCTCGTGCCTTTACTGTGGTCTCAGCCGTACTGATCCCTATAGGTTCGGAATACATAGTGGCCGACTGACTCACATCCCCTCCAATTTGTCGAGGGTCTTTTTCATCTGTGGTGTAGTATATCACACCTCCGGTGCCGCTCATGGTCAATTCAAAACCCAATCCCGCATCACCTTCATAGTGACTAAACTCCGGTGCGTCGATATCCGGGTACATACCGGAGTTTCGCAGCTGGCCTAGCACAACCTCTGTCCGATCCGGAAAGTAATCATCCATTAAGCGATCCCGCTCCACCTGCCAGTCCTCCTGCGTATAGAGATCATATGGAGGACTACTCCAAGAGTGTGCGTCACGACGATAGTCTCCCCATCTGGCAGATTCAGCGATCATGGATAGCTCGACTTCCTCCGCCCTCGCAGCATACCGATCTGCAGCTGCCTGTGGAGTCAGTGCTCCACCATCAAAAAAGTGCATTCGTATGCGGTCGTATACATTGTGCTTGAACTCGTCATTCTCCAATAAATTCTTAAAAATGCCCGAGGGCGTTTTCTCATTGTATTCGCTTGTCACGTTATCATTCACGCCTTCAAGAGTACGTTCGCTATCCCAACAAAAAAACCGAAACCCGTCTTCATTCTGATTACGGTTTCGGGCGGCAACCCAGTTGTGATGATCCCAATCTGCATTTCCACCATAAAAGTTGATGAGCATGTAATCTATTAGGTTATTGACTTGTAGGTAGTCAGGGTACGCTTCGTTATTACTACCATCAGCGTTTTTACCCAACAGACGAAAGTAATTTTCTGCCTGAGTGATGTTACTATTGGTCACCTCGGACCAGATGTGTTCCCAAGCCTCAAGGTTTCCTTCAGACGGTTCTACATAGTCCTTGATTACATCAAAGTCCTCCTTGCTTCCCTTGAAATAAGAAGCCATAAAATCATCGTTTAGTCGCTCAGAGATATTGTACACACCCCAATACAATCCATTGATATATAGATGAACAAATCTCCCATGACTCGTTTTGTGATCCATGTCAAGTTGGGTGTCTTTGGTCCAAAGATCCCTGATGTGCTGAGCTCTGTTTCGTTGACCATTGGTGGCATGTCTCCAACTATTATTAAAAGAAGCCCTAAGAATGAAGCTATTGATTTCGTCCACAGCATCGTCTCCGAGCAGTGGGTAGTCCAGCTCTCCTGGTCCATATTCAGCCCTGAATGTAATTCTAAACGAATGCTTGGGTGATTTCTCAGGTCGACGGCTATGACCACCATGCAGCCTGACCCCAGCATCAGCTTGAACTGATTCACTCCCGTCGGCGGTAAAGAACTCCATGGAAACGGGTCGTTCCCATCCTTTACCAATTCCCGACTGAGTACTGGATAACGGGGCTCCTGTATGAATATATATGCCCCCTATCTCAGGATCCGTGCTATGAGAGAAAAAATTATCCAAATCGCTCACTAGCGAAAGAGTTGGCAATGAGCTCAGTGAAGCTGTCCATTGGCTTTCGTACGTTGGACTCTTAGAAATCTCCTGGTCTACTCCATAGTCGCCGGGGGCTTTCCCCGATATAGCTGTAAAATTCCCCCAATCGGCTGGATAGCCGGGTGGATCATCTGACTGCATAGCCACTGCTTCAGGAAAAATATAGGTCTCAGTCAGTGTTTCGCTGTACTCACCATTGGAGTAAGCTACACATCGGAGGATGGTTGTGGATGCGATGCTGATGGGTTCGGAATAAATAGAACTAGATGTAGCAGATGGGGCGCTCCCGTCCAGTGTGTAGTACATAGTTGCACCATTTGGTGATAACAAGGCCAAATCGAACGACTGCTCATACAGTCCTCGAGAATGGCTGGGAACGGGTCTTTCTAAGAGTTCTTTGGTGTCATTGGTAGCACCGGGGGTAGGCTCAGCGAGAAATCTATATTCTTCACCGAGCAAACCATAGGAGATGTCCTCCCTTTGCTCGGGGTAGGGATCAAATCCACTGGTCATAGTACCGTTGGGATCAAATAGCGCCAGAAACTCTCCTGAAGCGGAAAGTTTAAAATTGGTATGCAGAATTCCGTTGGAAGGTGTTCTGTCTTTGTCAGAGGCAAATACCACCACATGCGCGCCTGCTGCCAATGTCCAGGAAGGAAACGTCCACTTACCGGGCTCCTCTTTGTTATCCGAGAGGCTCCAGTTCTCCAGGTTGACTGATTCATCAGAGTTATTCCATATCTCGATCCAGTCGGGATAGTCCCAGTCCTCATCCTGCAGGATACTTGCATTAGAGGCCATAAACTCTGAAATAACTACTCCGTTGTTGGAATTTTTCTTCGCAAAGGAACCGGTGGCCCCCAAAAAGGTCAGGAGCACAACACACAATCTAATCTTCATCAATAGCTGATCAATACTTTATAATAAAACTTGTCGGGCAGGAGATTGTTGTAATGTAAACGAAAAAAGCGACTGGTGGGTCGCTTTGATAAGTAGTCCCGGCAAGAATCGAACTTGCATCTAAAGTTTAGGAAACTTCTATTCTATCCATTGAACTACGGGACCAATTCTACCCGCCCTCCATGCTGGCCCGATCCTAAAAATGTCCCCTGGACATTTTATTAACGGATCGACCTCCATTGAACTACGGGACCAAATAACTGCGGCAAAATTATATAAATATTCGGCTTAATCGTACACCACCTCTGCTTTGAAAAGCCACTTGCCCCAAAGTTTGCCATAGCCGTGCACCCGGTCTGTCGCCAGTCCCGTACTATCCACTACCTCATGGCCGGTATTGTGCCACTCAAATATCCCTCCATAGAGATTGGAGACGTCCTCATACCCTGCCTCAATCAGCTTCTCTCCAATCTTTTCGCTGCGATAGCTCACCGAGCAATAGAGTACGATTGAAACAGACTTATCGATACTTTTGACGGACTCGATATCAAAATCATTGTACCCGACATGAATAGCTCCAGGGATATGACTTACGTCAAACTCCACTTTTTCGCGGGTGTCCAAAAACAACACCTCTTTGCCCAATAATTCATCCGGCTTTATCTCCGGTATTGAATGAGAGATCAATGTTTTGACCAGTCCGTGATATACTTTCGTTTTCATCGCATACTCATCCTTTTGTTGCTTTGCTTGACAAGCAAACACAAGCAACGAAAGGAACACAAACCACTTATACATTCGCCTCTATAATAGATCTTAACTGATCTTTGCCCGCAGTGCCAGAGTGTCTCCACATGATATTGCCTTCCTTAAATAATATCATTGTAGGAATACTCTGAATACCGTATTTCAAGGAGACTTTTTGATTCTTGTCTACATCCACTTTGAGAATCCGTGCCTTCCCCTTCACTTCAGTTGACAATTCTTCCAATACCGGCGCCATCATCTTGCAAGGGCCACACCAGTCGGCATAAAAATCCACCAACACGGGCGTTTTGTTATTGATTATCTCTGCGAAGTTTGCCATTTTATGAGTTGTTATTTTTTACCACCTAACAGCCTTTTGGATCCTATCCAGATCAAAGCCAACCAGGGAGCACCATGCAATACCAGGTCGAAATAATCCATCGGCTGCATCCCGACAGCCCCACCAGCTACCCAACGCAGTTTGCCCCAAATATGTGGCTCTGGGAAAAATGGTGCCAATCCCAAAGTCAGGCACAGCACCACTACTATTTTTGTTTTACCTTCCATCTATCAATGAGGTAGGTGCTTTTGAAGCAGCCCATAAAGAAAGGTGCCCAGGATCGCACTTAGGATCACCAGGAAAAATACCGAATACCCCTGCCCTGCTATCACAAATAACGGCCCGGGGCATGCTCCTGTGAGTGCCCAGCCCATCCCGAAGATTGATCCACCAATCAAATTGGCCTTATAGGTCTTCGGCTTTGGCTCTATATGGATTGCGTTTCCATCCACATCTTTGAGCTCAAGCTTCTTGATGATGGCTACAGATATCGCACCCAGGATCACCGCCGTGCCGATTATCCCATACATATGGAATGCATGAAAATTGAACATTTCGTAGATACGATACCAGCTAATAACCTCAGCCTTGCTCAGGATAATGCCAAAAAATATACCTGTAAGTAAGTATTTGATGAATTTCATGTTTTAAAAAATCAAAGGAAACAAAACATGGGTCATCAATAACCCACCAATAAAAAAACCTATCACAGAAACCAGAGAAGGCAACTGCAAGTTGCTCAATCCACTGATCGCATGTCCTGAGGTGCAACCTCCCGCATATCGCGTCCCAAATCCAACCATCATGCCTCCAATTACCACAAAGAGCCATCCAGTGGGCGTACTCAAAGCCTCCCAGCTCAAAACATTAGTAGGTAGATAGCCTTCACCAGGTTGGATAAAACCCAATGCCAAGAGTTTCTCTTTGGTAGCGGTTGAGATCGCAACCGTTTTTTCCTGCGTCAGGAAGTTATTGGCAACATAGCCTCCAATAAGTGCCCCGAGAATAAACACCAGGTTCCAAACGTCTGCCTTCCAATCAAACTTGAAATAATCCGCTAACCTACCGGCACCGGCAATACTACAAACCGTCCTGAGATTGCTCGATACGCCAAATCGCTTGCCGTACAGTATCATCAGCACCATCACCACGGTGATCAGCACCCCCGACACATGCCACGGCCAGGGTTGGCTGACCCAATCAATAATTTCTCTCATAAAAGTGATTCTAAGAATGGATAAACAAAAATGGTCACATGATAAGTTCATGTGACCATTCAAAATAGGTTATTTTAAGCGGACTGCAAAATGCCGTTTAACGACATCCAGCCACCTCCATTGTATGCTTCTATACCAATCGACTTGGCCTGTCCGGTAGCCATCCCGCTTCTGGCGCCACTAGCGCAGCAAAACACGATTGCCTTGCCCTTGGCTTTCAACTCATCGAGTCTATTGGGAATGGTATTGAGAGGGATATTTGTAGAGCCGGCTACATGCCCACCCTGATACTCTCCATGTGAACGAACGTCCACAATAATTGCTCCGTTTTTAATTGCTTCTTGTATCATAGCTTTTCTTTTTCCAAATCCAAAAAAATCTAATAATCCCATTTCGTTGTTTTTAATAAGATTAAGCAAAGCTAGGGTCAGGAAGAATGGCAGTCTGTAACAATTGTTACCTGCTCAAGGGAACCTTGTCAGTAAGCCAGATCACCTGTCCAACCCATGATACCTCCCTCAAGGTTGAATAATTCTCCGGTAAATCCTGAAGCAGCCATCATTTCACAGGCCTTGCCGCTGCGATTGCCACTACGACAGTACATATAGTAGTTCTTTGATTTGTCTAGCTCCTCCAATTTGTTCGGGAATTCCGGGTCAAAAAAGTCAATCAGCTGGGCTCCATCGATGTAGCCCGCATCCCATTCCTCCTGTGTGCGGACATCGATAAGTACCGCATTGTCATCTGCCTCGAGCTTGTCAGCAAAGTCTACTTCGTCAATATTTTCGTACATGTTACTATTATTTTGCCTTGGTCGGGCAAATGTAATCTGTCGTTGGGATTTCAGTCTTAGAAATCGCCCCAAAACCACCCAAGACGTCTATCAAATTGTGGAACCCTCTCGATTTCAAAATTGATTCAGCAATAACCGACCGATAGCCTCCGGCACAATGAACATAGTATTCCTTGTCCGGATCTATTTCGTTCATCTTTGCATTGATATAGTCCAGGGGAAACGTTTCGGCTCCCTCCACATGCTCTGCATCGTACTCAGTGGGTTTCCTGACATCCAGGACGTTGATTGCTTCGCTTTTAAGTTTTAGCTCGAGATCAACGGCTGATATGGATTCTATAGATTCAGTCTCTTTATCGGCATCCAACCAGCTTTGAAATCCACCCTCTAAGTAGCCCAGAGTGTGATCATATCCTACTCTTGACAGACGACCGCTTCTTCTTCCCTTCCCGGCTCCACTACAAGTACTATTGGCTGCTTAAGATCTGTGATCAATGCTCCAACCCAGGGAGCAAAATCACCAGCCAATCCAATAAATATCGAATTGGGAATGTGCGCTTTCAAAAACTCTCGCTGATGACGCGTATCAAGCACCAATGCTCCTTCATGATTGGCCATCGCCTCGAATGTCTCAACATCAAGAGGTACTGTACCCTGCTCGAGTACAGAATCGATGCTTTCGTACCCACTTTTGTTCATCATAGCGTTCTTGGCAAAGTACTGAGGGGGCGGGAGAATCCCTTCAGTCACTTCTTTGACAAATTCTTCCTTGGTCATATCCGATCTGAGAGCATAATTGACCTTCTTCTGATTACCCAGAGTGTCCCATGTTTCCTTGGACATATTCTTACCACAGGCTGATCCTGCTCCATGCGCAGGATAAACAATCACGTCATCTGGAAGTGTCATGATTTTATCCCTCAGGCTATCATACAGATGGCTCGCCAAGTCTTCCTGCGACAGATCAGACTTCACCGCCAGGTCAGGGCGACCGACATCACCTATAAACAAGGTGTCGCCTGAAAATATGGCATGTTCCTTTCCATTTTCATCCAGCAGAAGATATGTAGTGCTTTCCATGGTATGACCCGGGGTATGAAGCAGTTTGATCTTGACCGACCCTAACGAGAATGTCTCACCATCTGTGCCAATATGGCTCTCAAAAGTCGTTTGAGCCGTAGGCCCGTAAACAATCGTAGCCCCTGTTTTCTTAGCCAGGTCTACATGCCCTGACACAAAGTCGGCATGAAAATGCGTCTCAAAGATGTACTTGATTTTGGCGTTGTTTTCTTTGGCCTTTTGCACATACTGATCCACCTCTCTAAGGGGGTCAATGATGGCCACCTCATTGCCGCTCTGGATGTAATAGGCGCCCTGGGCTAGGCATCCGGTGTATATCTGTTCTATTTTCATTTCAAATCTCAATTAAATTCAAACAAAAATACGGTTGGCCATTCCTCACTGCTGTAACATAAGTTACACACATAACTTGGTTGAAGTTACATTATCAACGAAAAGTTACACGGACTAAAAATGGATCAGTCTTGTTTACTATTTTCAATAAACCGGTCATTTTTTCGACGAATATCAAGATATTATCGACTTAACCTGCGACATAATATAAAAATTCCCCGTACTTTTAAAATTCCCGAAATTGTCCTTAAATAGATCCATCAATAACGTATTTGATTTTGAGAAGCTTACCTAAAATATTGGTCATTGTTATTTTGCTGGCTGTAAGCAACGCCGGCTTTGCAACATGTCCGGCCACAGATGGATCCGATCTGGACAACAACACCTTCACCATAACATCCGGCGACGGTTCGTGCGCAACCATTAATCTTGGAGGAGGTAATTTTTTTTCTGACAATCTCAATATTACCATTGAAAATGGAGGTACTCTCACTATTAATACCGGGCAATATTGGGTTCTTTTTCCTGATTGCACTATCACCGTGGAGAATGGCGGTACTTTAATAGTTAATGGCACTGGCGGTGGCCTGTCCGTAGATGATGGTAGTGCCTTGATTATAAACACAGGAGGGGTTGTAAATATTGGTGGGCCTCTGGATGTCGGCGATTATGTCGGAGGAAATGGAAGAACTGGAGATATTACAGTAGACGGCACCTTGACAGTTGGAGGAGATTTCAACATGAATCAAAATTCAACTCTTGATGGAGGTGGTTCCATTACAGTGACCGGCGACTATATCGAAGAAGATGGAAGTGTATCATCTACTGGCTATTCGGGATCTGCGTCCTGCAGCAGCGGTTGTGAGTCCCTCCCTGTTAAACTATCAAGTTTTCAGGCAACCGAAATTGAGAATGATCTGGTCACATTTGAGTGGATCACTGCCACTGAGCTCAATAATGACGGTTTCTTCCTCGAAAAAAGCCTGGATAACAAGCACTTCGATCAAATTGCGTTCATACCGGGCAATGGAACCACTAATGAAATTCAAACATATGGTTTTACCGACCACAAGTTTTCTCAAAGTTCGTATTATCGATTGAAGCAGGTCGATTATGATGGACAGTTTGAATACCATCCTGTCATATTTGTAAGGCATCAAACGGAGCAGAAACTTTCCCTGGCTCAAAACCCTGTGACGACAAATATCAGCCTCATAGGGTCTAATAAAATTGAGTACTCTGCTGTTCTGCTTAATATTTCTGGCCAACAGCTTTCTAATCACCATAGAATGGGTCTCCCTGACATCCAAAACGAACTCAATCAGATTGTAGGGTCATTAGAGCCTGCTGTCTACATCTTAAGGATTAGTTCTGCTGAGGGCATACAGTCCATCCGATTCATTAAAAACTAGCTAATAGGGCTTTTCAGTAGAATTGGAGCTTATTTTAGAGAACGCTTTTCGACGAATTAACCCTTTCATTCGATAAAAACATCTCAATTTGGGCCTTACCAGTGCTATATTCGCGTTGTGAATATAATGGTACAAACCAATATTGTATGGAATTAAAAGTAGCTTCCTTCAAAGTTTACTTCTTATCCCTCTTACTTATTACCGCTTTCTTAACACCGGCGATGAGCCAGTGTCCGGCGGGAGATGGGTCTGATATGTTTGATACAACATTTCCCATTGGGTCAATTACTATCCCTGTCAGTGACTGTACTGTCACTAATGGTGGGACTGTGAATTCAACCCTCAGTATTACTATTCCCAATGGTGCAATTCTTACAATCAATGCGAACTTTAGCGAAACCACTTGGTTTACCGGAGGTGGCGTCATTACAGTTGAGAACGGAGGCCAGTTGATCATCAATGGTAACTTTAACTTGGCTGGGGCGGCAGATCTCGATATTCAGGATGGAGGATACGTAAGTGTGACAGGCAATGTAACTTTTGGAGGTGTTTTTTCAGGAGATGCTACTGTTGATGGTGATTTGGATGTAGGGGGAGATCTTACTTTAAATGGAACCGGAAGCCTCTCAGGAGACGGAAGTGTTGATGTCACCGGGGATGTGGTGGACAATGGTGGCGATAGCTCAGGATTCACAGGTGATCAGACATGCGGAGGAGCTTCGTGCGACCCGCTACCTGTAGAATTGATCTCTTTCAATGCCCAATCATTCTCTAATGATAAGTGTCTTGTAGAATGGTCAACCGTCTCAGAATTGAACAATGAAGGATTTCATGTGGAAAAAAGCCTGGACGGAGAAGATTTCAATGAAATAGGCTTTGTCTACGGCAATGGAACCACACAAATAAAACAGGAGTACACTTTCACCGACAATTACTTTTATGAAGGGGCATTTTATCGATTAAGACAGGTAGATTTCGATGGGCAATTCGAATATCATGAGATTGTATATGCAAAGCACAGTGCAAACCGTGAAGTGTCATTGCGAGCCAATCCTGTCATCACATCATTTGTACTTGATGGTTCAAATGAATTGAATTATACGGTATCCCTTGTTACAATTTCAGGTCAACAGATCTCGTATTTTGCTAATCAGAAGCTGGATGATATTGAAAACAGCTTGAATGAACTAGTGGGAAGTCTGACTCCTTCGGTGTACATTCTGCGTATCCAATCGGCCCAAGGACAACAAGCCATCCGTTTTATAAAGAAGTAGTCCTCATCCATTAGGAGAAATAATCTGGGTCTAAAAACTAGCTATTTCAATAATTGGCGGCGAATGCTATATTTGTCGGCATTCAACCAGCATTGAGTTCAAACTTCACTAGATAACTATGAATACTATTGCGAAGCTGGCAATCCCCTTTGCCTTCCTTGTCATCGTCTGTCTGACCGTTACGGTCCATCGCGCAACAGCACAATGTCCTAACGCTGGCAATATTGGAACTGGTACTCATAGTTTTGCAATTGCTTGTGGAACTGTGACCGTTGGCCCAGATTTGGTTTTGACAGACGCCGATATTACCATTCAAAACGGCGGTAGTCTTACGATCACAATAACAGCCGGGGGGTCGGGTCAACCAGACGCATTTGTAGTAAATGGTGGGGGGATCATCACAGTAGAGTCCGGTGGGCAGTTGACTGTAAACGGTACGTTTGCAGCAGCGGCCCTGGGTACAATCAATATTGAAAGTGGAGGCGTGGTTATCGTTAACGGAGATTTTTATATTGGAAACCCTCTAGCCTCTGGCCCGGGAGAGGAAGGTGATGTTACGGTGGACGGGACGCTTACTGTTAATGGCACTATGATTCTGGACGATGATGGCACCATTGATGGCACCGGCTCGCTCAATGCCGATAATATCACTAATAATGGAGGAGATGACAGTGGCTTTACAGGGCCTGTTTCCTGCACCGGTACTTGCGACTCCTTGCCTGTTGAGCTATTGAGCTTTAGTGCTGATCAATTCAATAGTAGCTGTGAGCTCACCTGGTCTACCGGAACAGAAATAAACAATGAGGGTTTTTATATAGAGAAAAGCCTGGACAACATTGACTACAGCCCTCTTGATTTCATCGTCGGATCTGGCACTACAAATGAAGCTCAACACTACACATTTACTGACAACTATTTCACTCAGAGTGCCTACTACCGATTGAGACAGGTCGATTTTGATGGGGCTTTTGAAATTCACTCTGCAATCTTTGTGAAGAGCCACTCTGCGAGTGATGTTGCCCTCAAAAACAATCCGGTCACAGACAAGTTTGTCTTACAAGGCTCAAATGATCTGCAATACTCTGCCTCATTGCTGACAATTTCCGGCAGACCATTAGCTAATTTTTCCGATCAATCATTGGCTAGAATACAGACCGAGCTCAATGCCATGGTGGGCAGGCTTTCTCCGGCTATTTACCTTTTGCACCTAAACTCAGCAGAAGGGCTGCAAACAATACGTTTTATCAAAAAATAGATTACTTCAAAAACTCCTTGATCAAGGAATTGATCTGCTTGGACTCTGTGAGGAATCCGTCATGACCGTAAAGGGAATTGATCACCCTGAAAGTCATATTGGGCATGTAGGTACTGACGCGTCTTTGCTCATCGAGGGGAAATAGAATGTCCGATTTGATGGCAATCTGTAATACTTCCGCTTTGATCTGGCCCAGAGCTGCCTGTAGACCTCCTCTCCCTCGGCCCAAGTCATGGCTATCCAGGGCCTTGGTCAAAACCCACAGCAGATAACCCTGAAAATCTCTTTTCACCAGCTTCTCACCTTGATAGCGAATGTATGAATCAGAACGATAGTCATCCACCTTCTCCTCTTCATCAGACTGTGTCTTCTCGAAAATCTGGTGGTTTCTATAGGTGAGCATACCGATGGCACGAGAGGTCGCCACCCCCATGGCCCCAGCTGTAGCCGACTCGTCCTTCCAGGTTGGATCGGATTCAATGGCCAAGCGCTGCGAAGCGTGAATCGCGATTCTCCATGGCGATTCCTTTGGAGCCGTACCGATGAGAATAATCTTGTCAAACACATCCGGCTCCTGCACTGCCCATTCGTAGGTCTGAAACCCGCCCATTGAGCCACCGATGCCAATGGCTATTTTTTCGATGCCTAGCTCCCTTCTCAGGGTTTTGTGGCACTCTACCATATCACGGATCGTGATTTTCGGAAATTCTGAATAATAGGGCTTCCCCGTAGCAGGATTTGTAGAAACCGGACTGGTTGTCCCATAAGGCGACCCCAGGATGTTGGCGCAAACGATGAAGTACTTCTTGGGGTTAAGTACTTTCTTTTCATTCAAGAGATCACCCCACCAGTCAAGGCAATCAGAATTAGCTGTCAGCGCATGAAACACCCAGACAACATTATCCTTCTTGTCACTGAGTTTTCCATAGGTATGATACGCTATCTCAAGCCCTGCTAACTCCTCCCCCCGCTCCAGAGCGAGAGGTTCTTTGACCTTCAGTATTTTTGCTTCGCTACTCATTGACAATGAAGGCGCAAACCTAATAATACTTTTCAGTCTTACTTCACATTCAACGGGGAAAACCTCATATTTGCGTCTTCTCAAATCTCGTGCCCATGACCAAGAAAAAGTTGCACTTCGAAACAGAGGCAGTAAGGACTCAAATAGAGACTACCCACGCTAAAGAACATTCAACTCCTATGTATCTAACATCAAGCTTTGTGTTTGACGATGCGGAGGAAATGCGTGCAACTTTTGCCAGCGAATTGGATCGAAACACCTACAGCCGATTCTCCAACCCCAACACCACCGAGCTGATTGACAAAATGGTGAAACTGGAGGGCGGAGAAGCAGGTTACGCAACCGCCTCCGGCATGTCTGCTGTTTTCTCAACGTTCGCTGCCTTGCTGCAGGCCAGAGATCACATGCTATCAGTTCGGTCTGTGTTTGGGTCGACCCATACGGTGCTCACCAAGTTTCTTCCAAAGTTTGGAATTGACACAGACTATGTCGATCTCAAAACTCCAGAAAACTGGCAGGACATGGTCAAACCCAATTCCAAATTGCTCTATTTGGAAACCCCTACCAATCCTGGGGTGGAATTGGTCGATTTGGAAGTAGCCAAAGAATTTTGCCAAAAGTACAACCTCATTTTTGTGGTAGACAACTGCTTTGCCACACCCTATATCCAGAGACCGATTGAGTTTGGCGCAGATGTGGTGATCCACTCAGCTACCAAATATATTGATGGGCAAGGCCGTGTGATGGGAGGAGTGATTGTCGGTACAGAAAAGTTGGTAGAAGAAATCTATACTTTCAACAGAAGTACCGGACCTGCCCTTTCACCCTTCAACGCCTGGGTGCTTTCTAAGAGTTTAGAAACATTGGCAGTCCGTATGGAAAAGCACTGTGCGAATGCACTTGAACTAGCAACTTATTTAGAAGCGCATGGCGAGGTGGAATGGGTACGCTATCCGTTTTTGCCTTCTCACCCTCAATACGAAATTGCTAAGAAACAAATGACCGCTGGTGGGGGTATGGTCAGTTTTGGTATCAAAGGAGGACTTGAAAGAGGCCGACGCTTTTTGGACAGTATCGAAATGTGCTCATTGACGGCTAATCTCGGTGACACCCGAACGATTGTGACTCACCCTACTTCTTCCACGCATCACAAGCTGACCGAGGAAGAAAGAATTGCTACAGGCATTACTCCTAATCTGGTTAGAATATCAGTTGGATTAGAGCACATGGACGATGTGAAGGCTGATTTGGAGCAGGCTTTTGAGAAGTCGAAGTAAGAGCAGTCTTACCCGTTTGGGTTTATCAATTTGGGAGGCCTCAGCCCTAAAGAGGATGTCAAATTGATTCATTTCCATTAACCTTGCTCCATGAGCCCTATCCTCGTCTTCTCCGTCATTGCCGGCTATTTCGCTCTGCTGATATTTATAGCCAATCGGACAGCTAAAAATTCTGATGCGGAATCCTTCTTCACGGCCAACAGACAATCCCCATGGTACCTGGTGGCATTCGGGATGATTGGGGCGTCATTATCGGGGGTGACCTTTATATCTGTGCCGGGAGAGGTGGGCAACAGCCAGTGGTCGTATTTTCAGATTGTACTGGGTTATCTGCTGGGATATCTGGTGATCGGGAAGGTTCTGCTTCCACTTTATTACAAGCTCAACCTGGTATCGATCTATCAATATCTGGACACCCGGTTCGGCCCAAAATCCTACACCACCGGTGCTACCTTTTTCATTATTTCCAGAGTGATTGGTGCTTCGTTTCGATTGTTTTTGGTGGCGACGGTTTTGCAGGTAGCATTTTTTGATGCATTCAATATTCCGTTTGCGGTTTCGGTGTTTGTGACAATTGCGCTGATCTGGATTTATACCTTCAAGGGCGGGATCAAGACGATTGTCTGGACAGATACGCTTCAGACCTTCTTTATGCTGGCTGCCGTAATGGTTACGATTTACATTATTGGCGATAGTTTGGATCTGAGCTTTTCGCAATTGATTTCTGTAGTGACCGAAAGTGACTATTCCAATTCCTTCAACTGGGACTGGCAGTCTCCCAGAAATTTCTTTAAACAGTTCTTTTCCGGAGCCTTCATCGCCATTGTGATGACCGGACTGGATCAGGACATGATGCAAAAGAACCTTACTTGCCGATCGCTGGGCGATGCCCAAAAGAACATGCTTTGGTTTAGCATCGTGTTGGTGTTTGCCAATTTGCTATTCCTCTCGCTCGGCGTTTTACTCTATCACTTTGGAGAGGTCAAGGACATTAACTTCTCAGAGATCACGGACAAGCTCTACCCCTATCTGGCCATGAACCATCTGGGGCTGCTGGCCGGAGTGGTGTTTTTATTAGGGGTGACCGCCGCAGCTTATTCCAGTGCAGATTCTGCCTTGACAGCTTTGACCACTTCGTTTTACATCGACTTTTTGAAGAAGAACCCATCAGAATCGGATCAGTCAAAAAGAAAACTAGTGCACCTGGGGTTTTCCCTATTGATCTTCGTGGTGATTCTCATCTTCGAAGCGATCAATGACGACAGTGTGATCAACTCCCTCTTCCGTGTGGCAGGCTATACCTACGGGCCATTACTTGGGTTGTACAGTTTTGGCCTGTTCACCAACCTGAAAGTCAAAGACCGATGGGTGCCGCTGGTTTGTATCCTGAGTCCAGTTCTCACTTATCTGATCAACGACAATTCCGAATGGCTGCTCGGAGGCTATAAGTTTGGGTTTGAGTTACTGCTACTGAATGGACTGATGACTTTTGTGGGGTTATTATTTCTAAGAATGGTAGACCCTAGACTTAAAGACACTTGGCTCATTGCCTCCAAGGACCTGGGCCTTGAGGTTGATTGTGAATTAGATATTGGGGGAGATAAGTATATTCACATAAAAAACTTCGGGAGCAAGAAAGGAACGATCGTTCTACCAATTAGTTCACCATCTAATAATCTTGTCGAGATCATTCGTACTTCGGGTTATTATTTATCCCAATTAGGAAAGTCTTATTATAATTATGATAAACAAATCATAATTGACACCTTAAATGATTGGGGCTATTTTGGATCTGAAGATCGCAAGCCTTCTTGGTATAAATTCAAACCTTGGTCAGTCTAGTGTTCTTATTTCTTTTTGCGCCAAGAAAAGCTTTCCTCGTTTACATTAATCCCACAAGAACCCTGAAAAGGTTCAACACTTTAAACTCTATTCGATCTATCCAAGATTGAAGTCAGGACACTGATTTTTAAAACCTCACCCGATACTCCAGTGAGGCAATAAAGCTCCGTGTTAGCCCGTCCGGCCGGGATTCCCTCACGACAAACGGGGTACCGAAATTGAGCTGGATAGCGCTATTCGCCCCAAACGAATAATCGAAATACAAATTGGCGTTTAGGGTGAGCCCCTCAGATCCGGAAATGGATACTTCATTGCCGAAGGCATCAACAAAAGTGTCTTCTCCCAAATGATAAATGGGCAGCAAGCTGGGCGTAATTTTGAATTTCTCACCGACTTCTACCGGATAGGAAATCCTGAGCAGCACATCCCCTTTTCTTTTGAATTGATTCGTGGACTGAATGTCAGAAATATCAGAATCAGCAGGGAAATCCCCAGCAAAAAACTCATTTCCGTTTTGGGTCAGTGGCTGCTGATAAGCCCCTACAATCTGCAAATCACCCAACTGATAACCCACTCCCAGTATCAGATCGAGGGTTCCCAAACTGGATTGATAATCCATGGGTAGCGGCACTCCGTCTTCCTTTCTATTGCCATCTGTAAGGGGAATTTTCGTCCCGACAGTCAAAGTGGCCTTCTCATTCATCTTGTAGTTGCCAGTCAGGAAAATATCGGACAGTCCATAGACGGATAGGTCATTTCCGTTTTGCCCCAGCGCCGTGAGTTTCACATCCACCCCAAACGACTCACTGAGCTGTCTATTATATTCTATGTAGTTCCCAATAGCTGTAATGGAGTGGTCTGCCATGCCGTACGATATCCCGGCCTTGATTTGGTTTTGTTCGACTTGACTTCCATTAGGCTTCAATGCATCCAATGTACAGAAGCCGGCATCACTACAACCCTGCCCATAGGCAATAGAAAATGAAGCAAGGAATAGGCACGATGACAGGCAGATATGAATCGTCTTTTTGGACATAATTATTGTTTGAGTATCATGGGTTCAACAATAATACGGACGAATAATTCCCAAAACACAACAGAAATCTAACATTTTCATCACGACCAGGAGTAGGACGAAATAAAACCTTCCAGGTTTATCTTCATTCCGCCAGAAACCTGGAAGGTTCGTCTGGTTACACCTCCAACTCCTTCCCGGGGTCCCAAACTACTTTTTCAAAATCCTGAATTTGGTCATCGATCACCTGGATTCCTTCCTTTTCGAGTAATTCCTGCATGAGGGTGGGTGTAGCAAAATGTGCCTTTCCAGTTAAGACCCCATTTCGGTTGACCACTCTATGCGCTGGTACATCAGACAGTCCATGCGCAGCATTCATCGCCCATCCGACCATACGAGCACTTAATTTGGTGCCGAGATAGTTTGCGATCAGACCATAGCTCGTCACTCTTCCTTCGGGAATCAGCTTGACCACCTCGTACACATCATCGAAGAAGGAGTATTTTTTGGTCATGATCTGTGTTCTGGTTTTCTAGTTGTAATGGCATTCAGACTATGGTAAAACCAGTTAACTAGCCGACTAGTCAACCAGCAAACTATCTATAAATCCCAGCCCGGTTCATGGCCTGCTGAAAACGCCGGGCATTTTCATTGTGGTCTTTCAGGTTAGTAGCAAAGTTGTGATATCCCGAAAAATCCTCCTTTGCACACATGTATAAATATCTATGCTGCTCATAATTTAACACCGCATTAACAGCCGTAGGACTCGGCATGTTTATCGGACCCGGAGGCAGCCCGGTGTATTTGTAAGTATTATAAGGTGAGTCTATTTCCTTGTGCTTGTTCAGCACCCTTCGAATTTCAAAATCCTGATGAGCAAACACCAAAGTAGGATCTGCTCCTAATAGGTAGCCCTTTTTCAGACGGTTCATGTATAGTCCAGCCACACGCGGCTCCTCTTCCCGGTAAGTCGTCTCAGCATCGACAATGGAAGCCAGCACAGTCACTTCCTTAGGTGTCAGCCCAATGGTCTCAGCCAGCTTTTTTCTTTTTTCACCCCAAAACCGATCGTATTCTTTTTTCATTTTCATGAAAAGCGCCTCCGGTTTGATGTTCCAATAAACCTGATAAGTATTGGGGATAAACATTCCGACCAGTGTCAAACTATCGAAACCCACAGCTTTAACCAGGGAATCATTTTGAAGCACTTGCTGAAAAGCTGCTGAATCCATTTCGAGATTTTGGGTGATTTTGGCAGGTAGCTCCTGAACCAGGCGAACGTTGTTGAAGGTAATGTTTACAGGAGTTTGCTCTCCAGCTCTGAGCATACGGATCACTTCATAATTCGTGGCCTTGCTTTTGATCACATAGAGCCCAGGCTTCACGCTCACATCATAGTCCATCAGCTTGGCCAGGAAGCTGAAAGAAATCAGATCGTTGAGGTACCTTCCGTCATATAGGGTGCTTTGTACATCTTTGAAGGTAGAGCCTGTTGGAATGGTGATCACTTTGTCTTCCTGCTCCACTAGAAAATTAGGCGCATAGATGATCTGCCAAAACCAAAACCCGAAAGATGACAGCATCACCGAGAAAACGATGATAGCAGATGCAATAATGACTTTTCTCTTATTCATGATGGCGGCAAAAATATAAATTAAACTCTACGTTGAAGGTTTTTGTTTTAGCTTTATCCAGCTAAAATGAAAACAGAATTCATCAAACTGTATGAGCAAAATCCCGATCCCCGACTGATTGCACAGGTGGTCAGGATTCTTCGTGATGGAGGGGTGATCATCTATCCCACTGACACGGTCTATGGCATGGGCTGTGATATTTTTAATACCAAAGCAGTCGAAAGGGTCAAGCACCTAAAGGGCATCCACGGAAAAAAGACTGACTTCTCTTTTATCTGCTATGACCTGAGCCACATCGCGCAGTACACCAAGTCTCTGCCTACTCCTACCTTCAAGCTGATGAAAAAGGCACTACCTGGCCCGTTTACTTTCATTCTCAACTCAAGCAACAAAGTCCCAAAAATCCTAAATGCTTCGAAAAAAACGGTTGGTATTAGAGTACCCGACAACAACATCCCCAGGGAAATTGTGAACGAATTGGGCAACCCCATCATCACCACCTCGATCCGAGACGAAGATGAGGTTCTGGAGTATAGCACCGACCCAGAGCTAATCCTGGAGAAATATGATGGTCAGGTAGACATGGTCATCGACGGGGGGTACGGACAGGTCACAGCCAGTACAGTTGTGGATTTTACCGGAGACGAACCCTTGGTGGTGAGAGAGGGGCTCGGAGATATTACCGATTACTTATGAGGGCAATCATAGAAAGTCAGTACTTTCCGTGCATTGAGTATTTCAGCTTCCTGAAAAGCCAAAAGGAAATATGCATCGAAACCAAGGAGCACTTCATCAAACAAACCTATCGCAATCGGTGCCGCATCCTCGGTGCCAACAAAGTCCTTTCGCTTTCTATCCCAATATCCAGTGGCAACAAAAACATCCCAATGGATGAAGTCAGGCTCGACTATACACACCGCTGGCTCAACGAACACTGGCGGTCTATCATATCGGCTTACAACAAGTCCCCTTTTTTTGAGTACTACGAACCCCATGTACATGACATCCTTTTCCGAAAGCACGAGCGGCTGCTGGATCTGAACATGGAAATTCTGACATTCTGTCTCAAAGCCCTCCATATTGACACAACCATAAGGTTTACTGAAATCTATCAAATGTCCGATGAGGACAACCTGCTCGATATGCGATCAGTAATTCAACCTAAAAACAAGGATTTTTATCGAAATAGTTTTCATCCTAAGCCATACATCCAGATATTTGGTCAGAAATTTGTAGCTAACCTCAGCATTCTTGATTTATTGAGCTGCGTCGGACCAGATTCTGACAGTTACCTGTAAAATCCAAAAGCACCCAAAAACGAAGTGATTGTCAGTTCGTTTTTAAGGTATTGCTTAGATTTTATGATTTAAAAAATTTATTTTTACTACAATACACTTGCGCATGGAAGCAAAGTTTTCAAATAGGGTAAAAGAGGTTATTTCACTGAGTAGAGAAGAGGCACTACGCTTAGGCCATGATTACATTGGCACCGAGCACCTCATACTCGGGATGATACGAGAAGGCGAAGGAGTCGCTGTGAGTCTTCTGAAAAAATTGGGCGTTTCGCTTGAGGAGCTTAGAGCATCCATAGAACGAGCGACTAAAGGATCAGCCACCCACAACGTAAAAAACCTGGCCAACATCCCTCTGACACGCCAGTCAGAAAAGGTTCTGAAGATCACCTATTTGGAAGCCAAGATTTTCAAAAGCCAGTTGATAGGCACTGAGCATTTGCTCCTTTCCATTCTTCGTGATGAAGATAACATCGGCACTCAAATCTTAGACAAGTTTGATGTAGCCTATGATGTGGTGAAAGAACTACTTGAGTACCAGACAGAACATCCGATCGGTTCGTCATCTGATACAGATGAGCCGGACGAAGATTCATCAAGACTTTTCGGAGGTGGCAGCTCAGGGAGTGGTCAGTCTTCCAGCAAGGAAGGATCTAAAAGCGGAGAAAAATCTCGCACACCTGTGTTGGATAACTTCGGTCGCGACCTTACCAAACTTGCAGAAAATGACAAACTCGATCCTATCGTAGGACGGGATAAGGAAATTGAAAGGGTTGCTCAGATCCTGAGTAGAAGAAAGAAAAACAACCCTATACTAATTGGAGAGCCAGGAGTTGGTAAAACAGCCATCGCCGAAGGACTTGCTCTTCGAATCATTCAGAAAAAAGTTTCGAGAGTGCTCTTTGGGAAGAGAGTCGTGACTCTTGACCTGGCGTCATTGGTTGCAGGCACGAAATATCGTGGACAATTTGAAGAGCGAATGAAGGCCGTAATGAACGAGATCGAAAAATCTCCAGAGGTCATCCTATTCATTGACGAGCTTCATACAATCGTAGGTGCTGGAGGAGCTTCGGGTTCTTTGGATGCGTCCAACATGTTTAAGCCTGCCCTTGCCCGTGGAGAAATCCAATGCATCGGTGCCACCACACTGGATGAATACAGACAGTACATCGAGAAAGATGGCGCTCTCGCAAGAAGGTTCCAGGTGGTGATGGTAGATGCTACCTCTCCTGAGGAGACCGTTCAGATATTGAACAATATCAAAGAAAAGTACGAAGATCATCACAATGTTAACTACACCGAAGAAGCGATTCAGGCTTGTGTAAATCTTTCTGACAGATACATTAGTGATAGATTCCTACCGGATAAGGCCATCGACGTAATGGATGAAGCCGGGTCTAGAGTGCATATCAATAACATCTATGTGCCGGACGAAATTGTCAGCCTTGAAGAATCCATTGAGGAGATCAAGGTTGAGAAAAACCAGGTGGTAAAAAGCCAGAAATACGAAGAGGCGGCTCAGCTTCGAGACAAAGAGAAGAAGTTGATCGAGCAGTTGGAGCTGGCTAAGGCCAAATGGGAAGAAGAAACTAAATCTCAGCGCTACACGGTAAATGAAGACAATGTAGCGGAGGTGATTGCCATGATGACTGGTGTACCGACCAAGCGAGTTGCTCAAAATGAGAGTAGCAAATTACTGGGTATGAAAGGCGACCTAAAACAAAAGGTTATTGGCCAGGATCAGGTGATTGAGAAGTTGACTAAAGCGATCCAAAGAACGCGCGTCGGCCTTAAAGACCCGAAAAAGCCTATTGGATCTTTTGTATTCTTAGGCCCAACAGGAGTAGGTAAGACAGAGCTCGCCAAAGTACTTTCGCAATACCTCTTTGATAAAGACGATGCTTTGGTTCGTATCGACATGAGTGAATACATGGAGAAATTCTCTGTGTCACGACTAGTCGGAGCACCTCCGGGATATGTAGGCTATGAAGAAGGTGGCCAACTGACAGAGAAAGTCAGAAGAAAGCCATATAGCGTGGTACTGCTTGATGAAATAGAAAAGGCTCACCCTGATGTGTTCAACATACTGCTCCAGGTACTGGATGATGGTGTATTGACTGATGGACTGGGTAGAAAGGTGGACTTTAGAAATACCATCATCATCATGACCTCCAATATTGGGGTTCGTGATCTCAAGGATTTCGGTGCGGGTATTGGCTTTATGAACCAGGCCAGACAGGACAACATGGATGAGGTGATGAAGTCTACCATCCAAAGCGCCTTAAAGAAAACCTTCTCACCGGAATTTCTAAACAGATTGGATGACGTGATCATCTTCAACAATCTGGAGAGAGAAGACATTCACAAAATCATTGACATCAGCCTGGACAAACTACTCGAGAGAGTGCTTGACCTGGGATACCATATTGAGTTGACTGAAGCAGCTAAGGATTTCCTTGCTGAAAAAGGCTATGATCCGCAGTATGGTGCAAGACCGCTGAACCGAGCGATCCAAAAGTACCTGGAAGATCAGCTAGCGGAAGTGATCCTAAACAATGAAGTAGCCGAAGGTGAAACGCTGCAGGCAGATCACAATGGCAAGTCCGATGAGTTGGAAATTTCAGTCAAGAAAAAGAAAGGTTCTTCAAGCAAGAAAGAGAAAAAGGAGTGATAATCACTCCTTTTTTTTTAATACCCTCCCTGATATTTTCTTATTAGCCATTCGACAGATAGCAGCGCCACCAAAAGGATCAATATCCATTTTATGTTGATTACTGATCTAACGGTCTCACTCGTATGAATCAGTCCTGCGTCCTTAAAATCTGACAAGTCAGACTCTAGCCTGTCAAGCTCGCTACCCGAATAAAAGCCACCACCCGTATTACTCGCCATCAATCGAAGCATTTCAAAATCAGCCACCTGGTTGATCACCTCTAGCTGAAGGTCTTTGACCACAAATGTCCCGCTGGCCCTTTCACTTTTATCTCCTAGCTCCACGGATGCAACATAACGATAAGAGCCTTCTTCAAACCCTGATAGCTCAAGGTTGGAAAATGCGCTCACCGGTGTAAACGAAGCCTCTTGCACGACAGCACCGTCTTTAGTGATGACCACAGACACCTCTCTATCAAACACCCGCTCAAAGATGTCATTATATAGTTCAGCATGAAACTCAACTACCTCGCTGGATAAAAATTCACTTTTCACCGGCCCAAACCGGAATTTTCGTTTATCGATTTTGGTGCTGAGGTACTGAATGGTTTTCATGAAAAGCGCGTCGAATACATCGGTATTCTCATGCAGCGCATACTCCTGCAGCCGCCATTTCCAAAAGTCCGTCCCTACCATGTAGCCGGTCTTATTGTTCTCATTCACCATGAAATACAGCAAGGGTTTGCCGGTAGCCACGCTGCCTACCTTTTGATAAAAAAGCACTTTTGCGTCAAGCGGCAATTGAAATTCTCCATATGGAACAACGAGTGGTGGAAATGCCGATACCACGTCAATATCAATTCCTCCAATGTTGAATGCTTCAAAGTCCAGATTGACCATGGCAGATACATTGTCTTTTTGATTTCTGTTTTGCACAAAAGAAAATCCCTGCTCACTGTCCCTGGCCCTTTTTAAGTTGGCACCAGAATCCATAACCAGGAGCGTAGGAATACTCTTACTCCTTATCTTCTGCAGGTAACGCTCCGTCACACCTCGTCGATCATAGGCCTGATGGACAATCGCCAGGTCGTACTGATCTTCTTTCCACTGATCAACGCCTACAATAAAAATGTCCAATTCGAAATTCTCATTTTGATCCATCACTGCCGAAATGGCTTTGATGTCTGGATGAGGAGCTGGAGCCACAAGCAATATTTTCTGCTTGCCATCCACCACATCGACATATATCCGCTGACGATTATTCTGCTGAGTCGCCTCATTCTCGAGCGGTTTGATCACGATTTGCAGGCTCTGCATACCGACTTTTTCAAAAAGCACTTCCAGTTCTAACCTCTGAAGTCCTGATCGAGAGGAAAACCTGATCTCCTTTGAGGCTACCTTCTTTCCCTCCTGATAAATCTCTATTTCAGTGGTTTTACCTTCAAATCCATAATTGACCACCTCTGCTACTATTGGAGTCTTTCTTTCTACATAAGAGATTTTGTTGAACAACACATTCTTGAGGACCAGATCATCCTTTTGAATGGTATCCCCCACACCCACCGTATAGACGCTAAAATCAAAGGGTACATAGGCCGGAGAAATACCCTGGTTGTAGATTCCGTCAGAGACCAGCAGCACCTTCTTTAGGTTGCTATTTTCAAATTCTGTCTGGATATCGATAAGCGCTCCGGATAGATTTGTACTTTTTTGATCAAACCCTATAGAAGTCATATCCTTGACCGAACCGTTCAGGTCTTTCAGTATCACCTCATAGTCCTGATCAGCAAGTGAACTACCTACTTTTTCGAATGCTGCCAGCCATTCAGGGTTTCCTTTTAGTGCACCATCAACCGACGTAGAGTTGTCAATAAGAATTACCGCTTTGGGCTTCTGAACATATCGTTTGATGGTCTCAATGAGCGGGTTGAGCAGTACAAGGCTCAGTAGCAGCAATAGAATAAAACGCAGCCCCGCCAACGCATAATTCACTGCTTTTGGCCAGGGCGTGTTTTTGCCATACATCAAATAGGTCATGCCCGCTGACACCAGCACACAAAGCGGAATGAACCATATGGAATACTCGAGTTGGATAGTAGGTATTTGGACTAACTACTGGATAAACGAGCCTTAGCTAAAATGGATGTAGGCATGCTCAATTAGGTGAGCATACCACCATCTACCTGTAGTACCTGACCGGTCACATAAGAGCTCAAATCTGAACCCAGATACATGGCTGCCTCAGCCACATCGTCTGTATTACCTCCTCGTTTCAGCGGAATGGCATCTCTCCAGGCCTGTACCGTTTTTGGGTCTAGCTTATCGGTCATTTCTGTCTCGATGAATCCCGGTGCGATTGCATTACAACGAATACCCCGTGAACCATATTCCAGGGCAATTGATTTTGTAAATCCAATAATACCCGCCTTTGAAGCTGCGTAGTTGCTTTGTCCTGCATTTCCTTTCACTCCTACCACAGAGCTCATATTGATGATCGATCCGCTTCTCTGCTTGATCATATGGCCGATCACCGCCTTTGTTGTATTAAAAACTGATTTGAGGTTCACTCCAATTACACGATCCCAGCTTTCTTCGGTCATTCTCATGAGCAAGCCATCATCGGTGATCCCGGCATTGTTGATCAGCACATCAATTCTACCAAAGGTCTTCATCACATCTGCTACCATCTCATGGGTGGCATTGTAGTCAGCAGCATCTACACGGTACCCTTTACACTTAACACCTCGCACGGTCAATTCCTCTTCAAGTTCATGGGTTATATCCTTACTGGAGATGTAAGTAAATGCTATGTCGGCGCCTGCACGCTCGTATCGATAAGCGATTTCTTTTCCGATTCCTTTTGATGCCCCGGTGATTAATGCTGTTTTGCCTTTGAGAAGGTCTTTAGCCTGACTGATATCCATAGATGCAATTTTGTTAATTTTCGGCTAAAATAGCGAATATATCTTAGCTGTCAAATCAGCCATCCCTTAGTGTTTTTCTTCGTTATTCGGCTTCTGCCAAAAAATTGATTTGCAAAAATTTTATTTGTTTTTTCATTCTATCCCATTCAATGCTTTGGACTAATTATCAAAAATTAACATTCTATTTGCCTGATTTTTTTCTCGCTCTAAAGCGATTAAATTTGCGTCAAAATTTAGCTCCCGTGTGGGGCTTTTATTATCCATTCATTTAAAGAAATTATGGCCAATAAATATGATGTAATAGTGATCGGTAGCGGACCAGGCGGTTACGTGGCGGCGATCAGAGCTTCTCAACTAGGAAAAAAAGTAGCTTGTGTAGAGCGCGCTGAGATCGGTGGTATCTGTCTCAACTGGGGGTGCATCCCTACCAAGGCCCTTCTAAAAAGTGCTCAGGTGTTTGAGTACGTTTCTCACGCAGAAGACTATGGCATCACTGTCAAAGACTCAAAAGCAGATTTTCCCGGTATGGTATCAAGAAGCCGGGGCGTAGCGGACAGCATGAGCAAAGGAATACAGTTCCTTTTCAAGAAAAATAAAATTGACCAAATCGCCGGTTTCGGAAAATTAGGCGCAAACAAAACTGTAGTCGTAAAAGACGATGCAGGCAAAGAAGAAACCTACAGCGCAGATCACATCATCGTGGCAACAGGTGCCCGGTCAAGAGAGCTTCCAGCTCTTCCGATCGATGGTAAAAAAATCATCGGCTACAGAGAAGCGATGACCCTTCCTAAGCAACCAAAGAAAATGGTTGTAGTAGGTTCAGGAGCGATCGGTGTTGAATTTGCCTATTTCTACAACTCAATAGGAACAGAAGTGACCGTGGTAGAATTTATGCCCAATATCGTACCGGTCGAAGATGAAGACGTTTCCAAGCAGTTGGCTAGATCCTTTAAGAAGACGGGCATGAAAATCATGACCAGTTCTGAAGTGACTTCTGTGGACACCAAAGGCAAAGGTTGTAAAGTGAATATCAAAACCAGCAAAGGTGAAGAAGTCATCGAATGTGATGTGGTACTTTCAGCTGTTGGAATTGCTTCGAATATCGAAGGAATTGGCCTTGAGGATGTAGGTGTCATGACCGACAGAGGTAAAATAGTAGTGGACGACTACTACAAAACAAATATTCCTGGCATCTATGCAATCGGAGACATTGTTCACGGACCTGCATTGGCACACGTATCTTCCGCAGAAGCCATCATTTGCGTTGAAAAAATGTGCGGCATGACTCCAGAGCCATTGGATTATGGAAATATCCCAGGGTGTACCTATTGTTCTCCTGAGGTAGCTTCCGTTGGTATGACCGAAAAAGCAGCTAAAGATGCTGGTTATGAAATCAAGGTGGGTAAATTCCCATTCTCTGCGAGTGGTAAAGCAAAAGCCGGAGGAAACGCAGATGGTTTTGTGAAAGTAATTTTCGACGCGAAATACGGTGAGTGGCTCGGTTGTCACCTAATCGGCAGCAATGTAACCGAAATGATCGCCGAGGCGGTAGCTGCACGTAAACTCGAAACTACGGGTCACGAGATCATGAAAGCGGTTCATCCCCACCCTACCATGTCTGAAGCCATCAAAGATGCCGTAGAAGATGCCTACGGTGAGGCGGTGCATTTATAAGAGAATAGAACTCAAAAAAGAAAGTCCTGAACTATTTCAGGACTTTTTTGTTTTTGACAAACTAATGTGATGTACGTGATCGTTTAATCAGTACATTTACTTTAGTAATTGAGCCTGTCTATCCCGCCTTATTAATTACGTGTATGAATAATTACAAGCTCATTTCATTTCTGGTACTATTGAGTACCTCGGTGGTTTTCGCCCAGGAAAAATCCGTAGAAGAGAATTCCGTATCGATTTTGGAAGAAAACCAGGCAACGATCCTGTCTGCCTATCCAAACCCCTTTCACTCAGAAATCACTTTTGTGGTACCACAGCTCAACCATGAGCGATCCGTCACTATTGACATCTACAATCTGAGTGGACAGAAAGTGGTCACACTCTCTAACGACTTCAACGGATCGCATAGAAATGAAATCATCTGGCGGCCCAGAAACGTGGAGCCGGGCATATACATGGTCTTCATCGATAAGTCTGTGAAAAAGGAGGTGCTCAAGCTCATTTACGAGCCGTAAGCATTCCTGAACCTCAGCCTCACTTAAACTTTCCACGCTCCCAAGACCTGTTGTCAATTAGGATTTTCGGCCTAATCGTCGTATTCTTGCAGATTCCTTTTAGAAACCTCCCTTTGGTTTTTTGAACAACATTCGGGTTTTTAATTCGGATGCTTCCACCCAATCCTCAATAGCATACTTCAACCTATGCTGTGTATTTTGTTCTTGAGAGAAATTAGGTCTATTGATGAGAAAGTATAAGTTTCCCAACACCCAAAACGCTGAATTCTGGAAAACCCTTCGTTCGCGGGTCAATCAACACTTCGTGGAAAACGAAATTAAAAGGGATGCCAATGGTAAAATGATGGTGAAGACACTGGCTGTATTGACCATGTATCTGGCTCCATATTTCATACTCTTGTTTTCTGGCATCACCGAGCTTTATATCTTGATGGGATTGTGGATCATCATGGGCACAGGCAAGGCGTTTATTGGCACCACCGTCATGCATGATGCCTTACATGGCTCGTATTTCAACAAGACGTCATTCAACCATGTCATCAGCTTCTCGGCTATGATTATCGGTGTAGATAAACTGATCTGGCAAATACAACACAACGTATTACACCACACCTACACCAACATCGAAGAAACAGATGAAGACATTTTGCCCAGGTATGTCTTTAGGTTTTCAGAGCATCAACCACGCAAGTGGTTCCATCGATTTCAGCACATTTATGCGCCCATATTCTACTGTGTGCCTCTTCTGGAATGGATCACAACTAAGGACTTCATCAAGGCGTTCGAATACCGAAAAATGGGGTTGATCAAGTCCAATAAATTTGCCGCTGAGTTCACAAAGATTGTACTTAGAAAGATATTTTATTACATCTTCTTCCTGGCGATCCCGATCCTATTAATACCGGTGCCAGTATGGACGACCGTTATCATGATCTTTGTATCTCATTGTATTTCCGGTATCATGCTTGCCATGATTTTCCAGACTGCCCACGTGGTACAGCCTGCTCATTTTTACAAAATAGAAACTGACAATGCTGAGGAAAGCTGGGCGGCACATCAGCTACTCACAACTTGCAACTACGGCATGAATAGCAAGACGCTTTCATGGTTTTTGGGCGGACTCAACTTTCAAATCGAACATCATCTATTTCCGGATGTATGCCATATTCATTACCCGAGAATTTCTAAAATCGTGCAAGCCACAACCAAAGAATTTGGTCTGCCGTACTTCGCTTTTGAGACCTTTGGTAGTGCTGTAGCCAGTCATTTTAAGCATCTCAAGATGATGGGTAGGCCAGATGCGCCTATGGCGACAGCTTCCGTTTAGGTTTGTAACAATATAACCCGTACCTTTACCGCTCACTTAATTAATAGTGCTTCTCTTTAGGATTAATTTTCTATTTTGATGTCCCGTTTTTTTCGTGAGGGCGAGTTTGACGGTCCGCTCGAGGGCTTCGTTATCAACTCTCCAAATTTCCAAAGCAGGTGTGATCCCTGGACATTAGGTACACTAAAAACAATATATGGTAAAGTCTCAGAATAGTTTTATTAAGAAACAAAAAGCGGAAAAGAAGAGAAAAAAGAAACAGGAAAAGATGCAAAAGCGATTGGACAAGGAGTCCGGGTCAGGTGCGCTGGAAGACATGATCGCTTATGTAGACGAGTTTGGAAACATCACTTCAGAACCGCCTGAGGAACCCAAAGAAGAAAAGAAATCAAATAATTAATTAGTACAATGAAAAAAGGAGTAGTAAAATTTTTTAACGATGAAAAAGGATTCGGTTTCATCAAAGAAGACGGAGGAGGAAAAGACATCTTCGTGCACAAAACCGGTGTGATAGGAAGAATTTCTGATAATGATGAGGTAGAATTCGAAGTAGAGCAAGGGCAAAAAGGCCTGAATGCCGTCAACGTAAAAGCGATATAAGCAACGAAATTAGTTAGGTCTCTGACCACAAAATATTGTTACTTTTTCCAACCCATGGAGCGTTCCTTCATGGGTTTTTTATTGGGGGTCCTCCGACAGCTCAAAGTCCATATTCCAACCAATGGTTATCTTTAGGTGTCTCTATACAATGATGAAACCCAGCCTATTATATCCTATTCTGGCGGTATGCTTATTATTTAGCTGCAGCGAAAAACAAGAATGTGTCTTACCACCCTGCAATCCGCCTAACGTAGAAGAGCTCCTGATCATAGTAAATCTAGCGGAGATCGACTCAGCTAAAAAGTCTATGGTAATTGCTTATTCTTTGTATAAAGAAACCGACCAAATCGTTGATAGTGCCATATATGAATACCCTAATACCATTCTTTTCGGAGGATATGGTCGACTGCCACTCAATAGCTTCTATGCAGATTATTCGGAGGAAGTGCTGTTTGACTATTCCATCGTGTTAAGTGACTCAACCGTCTATACCCTAAGTGAAATAACGGTAAGAGATACGATGGCGGGTGTGGAATGTAGCTGCCCCAACTATGAACTCATGTCGCTCCTTTACAACGATGATCTGCATGAAATCAATGCAAAACACTATTCAATAACACTACAATAGAACCATCATGAACCGACGACACCTTCCACAAAACATCGCATTCATCGTTTCCATCCTGCTGGGATTGGCCTTCTCATCGTGCGAAGAAGAAGAAGAAAATGGCGAAACGGGCTGCCTGGAATGCCAGGAACGGCAATTCGTCGATTCGTTGATCAACGCTGAGATGTCGTTGAGACGGAATGAGCACAATCAATTCGATGCTATGATCCATGACCCACTGGATTTCCTTTGGGTAACGGCCTACAAATTGTGTGCACCTTTTTCCGACGACTCGGTCACCACAAACGACATCTTCACGATCAGCGGAGCCTTATACACGGCCTGCGATAGTTCTACCCAATACCTCAGCATCAGTAAATACGAGCGCACAGGGAAATATAGGCAGGAATGTACTTCCCCAGATGGAACCTCAAGCTCCCTGCCAAACTTATCCTGCCAGGTAAGCGATTCGGTCAGAAATAAATATTCCAATGGCGCCATCGGCATGGCCTGCCAATACCGAAAGGAGGATCCAGACTACCTAATCGACAGTACCTCCTCTGAAACTGCCCTATCGGCCCTATCGGCAATTTTCACCAGTGACCTGTCGGAGGCTCAAATGATCTATCATGAGTTCGGGGGTTTTTCGCATCACTACTGTCCGGATCATGTGTGCATGTCGGTATTCACTACAGAAGAATGGACACAGAAGCTGATCAACGGGGACAGCATCACAGGAAATGCTTCCTTTGACAGCCTGATCGCTGTAACACATATGAGTATTGACTCGCGTGGAGAATACATCGAACTGGGCACCCAGGACTTATTGGTCAATACTGACTCGCTGGCTTCACTTATAGGATCAATGGACGGCGTAGAATACGCTGAGTCCTGTTCTCCACTCATAGGAAGTGGGTCTTCGATGACGATGGACAGTTATGAAGAGGGTGTCCTGATTTCGTTTAGAGTAGGATACGGGGATTGCCTGTCCGGCTGCATCTATGGCACATATTGGAATTTTATGGTCTATGATGATTGCTCGGTGGAGTTTCTGGAGCAGTGCGGAGATTTGAGACCGTCTTATGACGAGATTTATTTTTAGTCCCTACAACGAATCCCTTCTTAGTCTCAATGCCTATCTTTAGTAGCGGGAATTTCCCGCACCAAGAAACTAAACCTCGACCTATGAAATTCATTGCTATTATTCTCGCAGCTCTTCCTTTCACCACGTTTGCCCAGAGCGACAATGCGGTGGTAGAAGCCAATAATTCATTTGGACTTGATGTCGCCTATCATTTGGCTGGCGTTTCGGACTATTTAATCTCTCCTTATAGCATATCCAGCGCCCTTGCCATGACTTACGTGGGTGCACTGGGGGAGACACGCAATCAAATCAAAAAGACCCTTCACTACCCGGATGATAAGGTTTTGTTTCCAGGGTACAGAAAATTATCCCTGCAGCTAGAATCGTCATCAACCAACAGCACTTTATCGATAGCCAACAAACTCTGGGTAGGCAAAGACCGCATTCAGATGAACACGGAATTTGTAGACTCAAACAAAAAGTACTTTTTCAGTACGTTCAAAGAATTAAACTTCGGTGATCCTGTTAAGTCGAGTCAGACGATCAATGACTGGATCTCAGATAATACAGGGAACAAAATAAAAGACATGATCAAACCCGATCACATCAGTGGAGACCTTGTTTTGATGCTAACCAATGCGGTCTATTTCAAGTCAAACTGGAAAGATAAATTTGACCCGGCTGCCACTACAACCGGTACCTTCAAAAATGATAAAAACCAGTCAATCGAGGTGTCCTACATGTCCAACCACGGCCATTATAGAAGTTTTGAAGACCTGGATATACACATGATTGAATTGCCCTATTCAGGCGACGACTTTTCATTTATCATCATTCTGCCAAAAAAATCGATGGCTGACCTGGAGGATCTACTACTACCCGACAATCTCAACCTTTGGCAGAGATACCTTCATCGAGAAGAGTATGAGCTAATCAAAATACCGAAGTTCAAAACCTCGTACAATTCTGTACTTAACAACATGCTGTCTGAATTAGGAATGCCAAAGGCGTTCAACGGAGCTGAATTTGAAGGAATGGGATCTGCAGGAGGGCGAATTGAATTAGGGTATGTAATTCATGAGACGTTTATAGAAGTAAACGAAGAAGGCACGGAAGCTGCAGCTGCTACTGCCGTAGGCGCTGTGGCCAGGAGTGCCAGTCACCCAAAAAAGTTCATCGCGGATCGACCCTTTATCTATTTCATCAGGCACAACCCATCAAAAACAATATTGTTTCTGGGCAAACTATCCAACCCGAAGTACTGAGAGAAACCGTTACTTTCCTTTTTTTGATTTGATGCAATCACTCTTATACCCTAATTTGGGTCGGAATTATCAATACCTCTTCGCATGAAATCATTGAATCCATTGGTCTTTTTTCTGTTTTTTAGCTTGGGAGCAATAGCACAACTCCCAGACCGTACTCCTGAAAACATTACCAAATACAAAGAAATCTGCCGAAAGCACATCGCCAAGGAAATGAAAGGCATGTACCGGGAGGCTGGAAAATCCCTTCCCTACCCTTTTCTCACCCCTGGCAGCAATCAATACCTCGATATGCTTTGGGACTGGGATTCATGGCTGAGCAATGTGGCCCTGCGGCAAAACCTTATGGAAAACGGTACAGCCAAAGACTCGGTTCAGGCCATTAAATATGAGCAAGGATGTGTCTTGAATTCGCTGAGCTATGGCGGCATGGATGGCTGGATCCCAATCTGGGTCGAGCGGGATGCCCCCTCCCGTGAGGAGATGCTCAAAAAAATCAACCCATGGAAAAGTAATATGCATAAGCCTACGCTGGCTCAGCATGCCGCTTTCATCATCCAGAACCAAAACGGGGATGCCGAGTGGCTGAGGGATGACTTCTATACCCTGCAGGCGTTTGTGAGCAAATACCTCAACTTCCACAAGGACAAAGCCACCGGACTAATGTATTGGGAAACAGACCATGCCATAGGTGTGGACAATGACCCCTCTACATTTTACCGGCCGCAAGGCAGCTCAGGCTCGATCTATCTGAATGCCTTTATGTACAAGGAACTACTGGCCATGAGCTACATCGCCACCTGCCTCAATCAGCCGGAGATTGCGGATAAATATGCCGCTTACGCTGAAAGCCTCAAAGTAAAAATCCAGGAGCACTGCTGGGATCCTCGCGATGGTTTCTACTACAGTGTGGACCTGAATTTACTACCTGTAAAAAAACCTGATATCGAATCGCTACAACCCGGCGAGCTATACTTTCATGTGGGACAGCCGAGAAGTTATGACTGCCTGATACAGCGCTTTAGTGTCTGGAGCGGATTCCTCGCCATGTGGGCCAATATCGCTACACCCGAACAGGCTGCTCAAATGGTTGAGCGGCACTACAAAGACACCACTTCCTTCAACTGCCCTGCTGGGGTAAGAACTTTGTCTCCTTTAGAAAAAATGTACGATCTACGAGCCAGTGGCAACCCTTCCTCCTGGCAAGGCCCAATCTGGATCAATGTCAATTATCTGGTCTTCCGGGGACTGCTCAACTACGGCTATGAAGAAGAAGCCCGAGAACTCGCCGAAAAAACAATCATCCTGCTTGGTCGAGATTTTGAGCGATTCGGAGCTTTGCATGAGTACTACCTCCCCGAAAATGGAGAACCTGTCCTCAACAAAGGCTTTCAAAACTGGAACTTCCTAGTCCTCAACATGGCCGCCTGGATGGATGGGAAAAGGATGGTGACGGAGTTTTAATTGCTTGATATGCCTCGAAGTTTTCATCCCATCAGCGTCAGCCTGCTGTTTTTCTTCGTCGTGGCGTCAATCGGAACGTTGCTTAGGTCGGGTTGGGTGGGTGATCTGCCCCTTGAGTACAAGCACCTGGTACATGCACACTCCCACGTGGCCTTTCAGGGCTGGGTGTACACCGCACTGTTTTTGATTCTGACGAAATTGTTCATTTCTGAGGAACAATTTCAAGAAGGGAAGTACAGATTACAGTTTTGGCTTACAGTCATCATTGTCCTTGGAGTCCTGATTTCGTTTTCCCTGCAAGGGTATGCTCTTTACTCCATCATTTTTTCCACTCTGTTTCAGCTACTCAACTACTGGTTTATTTTCCGGTTTTTCAAAGACACCAAACACCTAAATCGGAGTGGCGGGTATCCTACCTCCATTCGATTTATCAGGGCTGGGCTTTGGTTTGGGGTGCTGTCTACACTAGTGCCATTTGTTATTGGATTCCTCGCTGCAAAGGGTCTCGCTGGATCGGAAATCTACAATTCCTTTGTCTATACTTTTCTGCACCTACAGTACAATTGCTGGTTTCTATTTGTAGCGATAGGAATTTTTTATCAGTTTCTTGAAAGGGATCAAATCCGGTACAATGACAGCTCGACCAAATGGTTTTACTGGATATTCCTACTGGCCGCCCTGCCTTCTATCACACTGTCATTGTTGGGGATGAGTTTCTCAGAATGGACCATGCCTTTGGCCTGGCTATCTTCCGCAATGCTAGTGCTTGGTGCATTTTTCTTCATTCGATCTATGGGTAATTCACTCATGGAATTATTAAAAAAAGAATCATTCTGGAGCCAGCTGTTTTTTCTGAGTTTCATCCTGCTTTTCCTGTTAAAGTTATTGTTGCAAGCTCTATCGGTGATCCCATCCTTGCAAGCCTATGCCTTTGGCAACAAGCTCATCATACTGGCTTACCTGCACCTGAGCCTGATTGGGGTGATCTCCTTTTTATTAATTGGAGCGGCTCTCAAACTGGGCTGGATTCAAACAAACACCCTGTCAAAATTGGGCGGTCTGTTACTGTTTGTCGGGTTCATCACCACAGAGGCTATCTTAGGGTTAGGTGGACTAGGGGTTTTCTATAGCCGACAAATGCTTGTTCTGGGTAGTATAGCGATGGTTGCAGGAATCTTTGTTTTGCTCCTATCTGTTCAAAAATAACAACAGATTATTCTTAGAATAAGAAAACAAGCTGCTCCAAAACCCATTGGAGCAGCCATACAACTAATGAGGATCTACTTGTTTACTTTGTGCTAAGTCCATGTCTTTTAAATATCGAGTATTTGATCAGACCGAGGATATTTCTGAGGTATTTGAGCGGATTGAAAAATATGATGATGGAAGACATGAGTCCGATCAAGGCTCCCATCACCAACACTATGGCTTTTGGTCCTTCCATATAACAGCCCAGGGTCGACTCTACAATTAATCCAACCGCAACACCAATGGCGGCTCCACAAACAAGGATCATTATTTTGCTCAATAGCTTTTTCATTTCATTTGGGTTAAATGTTCACAAGAATAAATGAGTAATAAAATGGTATCCCAATCATCACATTGATTGGAAAGGTAATGCCAAGCGCCATGGGCAAGTACAGCCCCGGATTAGCATCCGGAACTGCCTGTTTCATCGCTGCAGGCACGGCTATGTAGGAGGCACTCGCCCCCAGAATGGCAAACAATAACTGATTTCCTATCTCACTGGTTATCTGCATGCTTATAACCAATGCAATCAATCCATTGACAAAAGGCATCAAAGTGGAGAATATGAATGGATATAAGCCCTTGCTCAAAATCGAATTAAGGTGCCTTCCACTAGTGATCCCCATATCCAATAAAAATACTGCCAGGAAGCCCTTGAAAATGTCGGTGGTAAACGGCTTGATCCCCTCTGCCTGCTCTGCTGAGGCGAGGTATCCGATCACCAAACTGCCCAATATCAGAAGTACACTTCCATTGGTCACCGAATGCCACATTATCTTAGAAAGCCCCGTTTTTGACTGACCCGGGCCCTTTTTGAAATAATTGATCAAGAGTACTCCCACAATAATAGCCGGTGCCTCCATCAGCGCCATTACAGCTATCATATGACCGTTGAAACTAACCGACTCAAAATCAAGAAACGAGGTAGCTGTTACAAAAGTCACCGCACTGACCGATCCGTAGGACGCTGCAATAGCGCCTGCGTTTTCAACGCTGAATTTCCGCTTGAGCAGCAAAAAGGTAGCCAGTGGAATAATACAAGCCAGAAACAACCCCAGGATCATGCTGGACAAAATCTCCATATTCATTCCGCTATGGGACAATTCCTGTCCCCCTTTGAAACCAATGGATAACAAAAGGTAGATCGAGATAAACTTGGAGCTATTCTCGGGTATTTGTAAGTCACTCTTGATCTGCACTGCTATAATGCCGAGCAAAAAGAATAATAAAGCCGGGTTGGTAATGTTCGTAAACAGGGTTTGAATGTCCATTTGTTAGTCAGTGATTTTAACTGTAAGTGTTTTGACATATTCCAGGTTTTTCCCAAGCTTTTCTGCTTCGAGCAGAAAGCTATGTAAAGTCATGTGGCTCATTCCCCGGACCTCTACTTCGGAATGATCCAGCCAATTGCTTTTCACACTTCCCGACCCCCCTTTGGATTTCATGGTCTCTATAAACAAATCCATGAGTGCCGGACCTTTCTGCCTTGCGAGAAACTTGCTTTCATCAGACATTGCATTCACCTGTAGGTGTGATGACCGGAGGTGTATGGTGAGTTCATCTGATCCTTCAGACCCCAACAGGGTATCCACTGCGGTCCCATTTGTATCATGAGCGTTTTCGTAATCTATCATAGCGTTCAATTTTTTGTTCGTTTGAACGCAATACTAGATATTTGAATTCATAAATTTTTATTTAATATTTTTATGTATATCATAAACTATTATTAATGCATTACACTTTACACCAACTCACAGTATTTCTAAAGGTCGCTGAATTACAAAGCATTACGCTAGCTGCGGAAAAGCTCCATTTGACCCAACCTGCCGTATCAATTCAGCTAAAAAAACTTCAGGATCAGTTCGAATTGCCCCTGACTGAAGTCGTGGGAAGACAACTTTACGTCACAGACTTTGGTAAGGAAATAGCCATCCGAAGCAGACGAATCCTGGAAGAAGCAGAGAGCATCCAATATGTCACCGACCAGTACAAGGGCCTGATTTCAGGTAAAATAAAAATATCCGTGGTATCCACGGGGAAGTATGTCATCCCCTACTTTCTTAAGCCTTTTATGGATCAATATCCTGGAGTGGACATATCTATTGATGTGTCCAACAAAAACAAGGTCATTGAAGGCCTCCAACAAAATGCCAGTGACTTTTCGCTGGTGTCGGTGCTGCCTGATGGGATAAAAGTCAATAATCTGGAACTGATGGAGAATCGATTGTACCTTGTCGGTAACCGAAAAGAGCCCATTAAAATCAGCAAGCCAAAAGATTTACAAAAAACAACCCTTCTTTTTCGAGAGGAAGGATCTGCTACAAGAAGAGCCATGGAACAATATCTCAAGAACCAAAAAGTGGAAGTCGACAAATCTATGGAGCTGGTCTCCAACGAAGCCATCAAGCAGGCGATCAATGCCGGGATCGGGTTTTCAATCGTACCGCTCATTGGTCTCCGAACTGCCCTAGCCTATGAAAATTTCAAAATCTATCCATTGAAGGGTCTTCCGATCGTTACCCGGTGGAACCTCATCTACAATCAAAACAAGCAGCTCACACCTGCACAATCCGAATTATTGAAGTTTATCCAGCGAAACAAACAACGTATCGTAGAAGAGCACTTTGACTGGTCGATGGATCCAGTTTAGATCAATTGTCGTCAACAGGGAAAATGTCTAGGAGTCCTGGTGGCCCTCCAAACTCTTTTGACCCTTCATACGTACATCGTTGGAATTACCCAAAATGATATAAAATGATTCTTTTCCCTTCTGAGAAGATAAGGTTCAATCATGCTAAATCCGCCCAAATCAAATCAGTGATGGAGTCGACCTTTCGACTGATCATGTACAGCAGAAGCCACTTGGCGGATGACCTTTTGAATTCTTATATCGATCAAACAACTAGCTTCCAAGAATTGCTGAGCATAAAAAATGCGCAGATGGAAGCGCAAAACGAGGACGAAGCACTCGAATACACGTTGCTTTTGAAGCAATCCGTAGATTTTGTCCTCGAAGAAATCAAGAATGACGTCAATTTTGAATCAGAAGTTCAGCTATTTCAACTGTTTCGATTGATCTCTCCAGAGGCTCATTCTAAGCACCCTAACCGTTATAGACAGGAGTTGGTACAAATAGGGAAGCATCTGTGTCCTGATCCGATCCTCATAGACAGCCTCGTTTCGGAAGTTTTTTATCAAATGTCCAACATCAAAGACCCAATCGAGAAGGCCATATACTTCCACCACGAGATGGTCAGGATTCATCCTTTCGCGGACGGAAACGGACGAACGATCCGCATGGCCAAAAACTGGATGCTCATGTATGAGCTGTACCCTCCGATCTACATCTCAGATGCTGAGGAGAAGAAGGAATACATCGATACGCTGGAAAATAGCTATGACTGGCTACTCAAGAACGGCTGTCAATGGAATGATTACCTGGAGGCTTTCTTTGAACAAGAATCGGATAGGCTGCTGAAAAACGCCACCATCATTCACGATCGCGTCAGGTCGGTCGGTAACCTCCGTGAAGTATGAATCGCTCATTGAACATAGCGTGGGATATTTTTCAGCTTACTCTAGCGGTACTTTTGGCGAGCATCGGCCTGAAAGCCTTTCTATTGCCCAATGGATTCTTAGATGGAGGAGTAACCGGTATCGCTATTCTTCTTAGTCAAATCATAGAGGTTGAAATCTCGGTAATCCTTCCCATTATCAGTATTCCGTTCTTTGTGTTGGCGTGGTTTACGGTTTCAAGGAGGATTCTTATTAAATCTGTTATTTCGGTGATGGTACTTGCACTGGCTATCCACTTCGAAAACTTCGAGCCGATCACTGATGACAAACTCCTAATCTCAATTTTCGGTGGGCTTTTTCTGGGAGCAGGTATCGGGCTGGCCATCAAAAACGGATCCGTGCTGGATGGCTCGGAGATACTAGGGATTTTCATCAATGAGAAAACCGGTCTCTCCATTGGGTTGATCATCCTATGGTTCAACGTCATCCTTTTTGCACTGACCGGTATCCTTTTTTCAATCGAGACGGCGATGTATTCAGTGCTTACCTATCTGGTGACGGCCAAAACTATCGACCTCATATTAGAAGGTTTTGAAGACTACATTGGACTCATGATCGTGACCCAAGAGTCCTCGGTCATGCAGGAAGAACTCCTTGATAAAATGGGACAGGGGATGACGATATATCAGGGCGTAAAGGGATATGGAAGCCAGGGAGAAAAGAAAAAACAGGAAATCATACACACGGTGATCAACCGTATCGATTCTAAAAAAGCCTACAGAACGATCAATGCTATAGATGAAGACTCGTTTGTGATTGAGTTTGACGTCAACAGTGTCAAAGGGGGCGTGCTACGAAAATACCTCTCACGTAAAAAACAGAAGAAGTTGTCACCATCCCTTGCAAAGGGAGAAAAGTAAAAAAACAATCACAGATAAATGAGTTAATAGAATTAGCACAAATAACATACAATAATTGCCCAAACGATGAATATGCACTAATTTGTTAAACAAAACCGAAAGGATCAACCATGAAACCAATCACTCTAATCTACTCTCTATTCGCCTTCCTTATTTTCCTATCTTGTTCTGAAACGGCCGTAGAGCCTTCCATAGAAACCGAATCCATAGAGGACTACAGCCAGCTCGAGGTGGGAAACTATTGGGTCTATGACTGGTACGAGATTGATGGCACGAGCGGGGAGGCGACGTACCGTAGTTCCGACAGCCTCTACATTCGAACCGATACCCTGATAAACGGACGTCAGTACTTCATTAAATCAGGCACTTTTCTAGGAACTCCTAACTATTCTGTGATTCAATTTGACTCGGCCAATGCGCTCTATTCTTACCCTGACCGGATGATTTTCACTCTTGATTCTGCTTTGAAAACGACTGTCGATATCCCTTCCACATCCCCTATCGCTATTGGAGAATATGGGTTGCTGTCTGAGTCGGAGACCGTACAAGTACCTGCCGGGACATTCAACTGCCTCAATTACTTCGGCACCACCGAATCCCTGGACAGCGAGTACCCCCACGGCATTCGCATCAACTCAAACCACTATGCAAAACATGTTGGCCTTGTCAAAACGCTCACTCAATTTCATAGTTCACCAAATGACCTGGAAATGCGACTCAGAAGTTTTGGCAATCAGTTTTCGGATTGAGGAACATATCGCATAATATTCAGTTTTCCTTCAACTTGACTGAATTTGCCGAAAAACCGAATTTGGGTTAATTTGTAAAGAATACTATGGAATTTACATATTATGCCTTCCATTTATTTAAACATCCGCGGGTACTTACATGGCAAAAAAGCACAGAACGGTTTTTATATCATCAACATTTGAGGATCTTAAAACTCATCGAAAAGAAGTCTGGGATAGACTTAATAAATATGATGTTAATATCCGTGGGATGGAAAAGTTTGGAGCACGAAAGGAAGCTCCTATAGAAACCTGTCTCAGTGAAGTTGAACAATCAGATATATTCATCGGAATTATTAGCCTTAGGCTTGGAAGCATAGATAAAAAAACGGCAAAATCCTTCGTTCAATGCGAATATGATAGAGCTTTAGATTTAGATAAGGATATATATATTTATCTAATCGATGAACATGAAGGAAATGTCAACCCTGCACACATTGATTTCGGTGAAAACCATGAAAAACTGAATGCCTTTAAAAGTATTTTAAAAGAACGTCACACAGTCGATACTTTCAAAAGCGCTGTACATCTTGCAGAAAAGCTGGACGCTAAGTTTGAAGAACTATTATTATCCAAAAAACAAGATAAAGCGGTAAACGATTTGGACGAGTATTCCAAGGCGAAGGATTTAATGGGAAAATTTTTACTCTTACCCAATACATACTCAGACAGACAAATAAGGTTAAGAATTGAAGTTGACGGGGAACCATTTGCTGCTTCAAAAGCGATTTGTGAAAGTTTCTATTTGCCGTATGGAAGCACTTTGGGAGTGAGAATTAAAATTATTGAACCCATTGACACTGGTGATGAGTTCAGATACTTATTCGTTACTGAACGAGAAGTTGAAGATTTTTTTGATGCCAGATCAAAAGGCGAGATAGAGGTTATTGTAGTTTTAAAATTCTCCTCAGACTCAATTGACACCATCAAAGCACATTTTGAATCTAGAACTTTTTTAAAGATGTCACCTCTGGAGAGCATGTACAGTGCAAGTGTTGAATCGGCAATGTCAAATTTAAGTCAGCCTGAAATCCATACTGAACAAGGAGAAGGCCAAATAATACTTCAACTAAAGTCTGTAATTAAAAGTGACTAAAAAATGAGCCTGCACCTGGCCAAACAATGTATCTAAAAGAATAATTTCCTATAAATGCATCAAGTTCCTATATCAATCCGCTCCAACACCCCTTTCAACTCCTCCACACTCGTACCGATATTGATGGCTACT
This sequence comes from Reichenbachiella sp., assembly GCA_965222305.1. Taxonomy (GTDB): domain Bacteria; phylum Bacteroidota; class Bacteroidia; order Cytophagales; family Cyclobacteriaceae; genus Reichenbachiella. The sequence goes on along the minus strand of OZ244943.1, from coordinate 4,490,734 downwards.
TTGGTGCCTTCGGCATAGGCTTTCAATCGATCGGGCATAGATACGGGCTCACTGATAATTGGTTCTACTACGTCGCCAAACTTGGCTGGATGAGCAGTTTCTAAGAATACACCTGCTTGAGCGGGATTGTCTTTTAAGAAGGCCTTTAGTCCCAGATAGCCTACCGCTCCATGCGGATCGAGTATGTAGCCAGTTCGGCCTTTGACTTCTTTGATGCACTCGGCCGTTTGGTCGTCATTGTACGCATAGCCGACCAGGTTTTCTTTGAATACATCCCATGAAGCGCCATAGAGGTCATTCATACGGAAGAAGTTGCTCGGGTTGCCTACGTCCATGGCATTGGACATTGTCATCACCGAAGGCTTGGGGTTGAACTCTCCTGTATGCAGATACTTGGGTACGATATCATTTGAGTTGGACGAAGCGATGTATTGCTTGATCGGCAAGCCCATTTCTTTAGCCAAAAGTCCTGCTGTGAGGTTTCCGTAGTTGCCACTGGGCACGGAGACCACCACTTCTTCTATTCCTTGTTTCTTGAGTTGTGCATAAGCCCAGAAGTAATAGAACGACTGGGGCACCAACCGTGCCATGTTGATGGAGTTGGCGGAGCTAAGGTTGTACGCCGCTCGCATCTCAGAGTCTAAGAAGGATTCTTTGACCATTCGCTGGCAGTCATCGAAGGTACCATCTACTTCGCAAGCGGTAATGTTTTGTCCTAGGGTGGTCAATTGCTTTTCCTGGATCTTGCTGATCTTTCCTCCTCCCGGGTAAAGGATCACCACGTTGATATTGGGCATGCCCAGAAAGCCTGCACCAACTGCTGCACCGGTATCACCAGAAGTAGCCACGAGGATGGTGGTTTTCTTGTCTTCTTTGGCTGAGAAGTAGCTCATGCATCGTGCAAGGAACCTCGCTCCTACGTCTTTGAACGCTAGCGTAGGCCCATGAAACAATTCCAGTGAATAAATACCATCTTCGACCTTTACGGCAGGAATCTCAAAGTTCATTGTGTCGGCCACCAGCTTTTTCAGATCGTCAGCAGGGATTTCATCTTCGATGAACCGGCTGGCTACTTCGAATCCAATTTCCGCTAAAGTCCTGTCCTGGATCGTATCGAAAAATCTCTGGGGAAGTTTGTGGATCGTTTTGGGCATGTACAATCCATTGTCATCGGGCAAACCCTTGAAAATGGCTTCTTCAAAACTTACCTCCGGTACTTGTTTATTCGTGCTGTAGTATTTCATTGAATTGGCATTTGGCTATTGGCCATTAGCTATTTGTTGTTATTAGGACAGGATGGCTTCCTCCTCATTTTCTTCGACAAGCGTCACACCCTCTCTGCCAATCTTCGATAGGTAAGTAAAGGCCACAATCCCGACCTCATCGTAAATCGCTTGCATGGATTCCTTGATTTTGGCAGCAGTTTCTTCACCTTCAGCAAAGGCAAATATGGATGGGCCTGAGCCTGCGATACTGCAACCCACGGCACCCAATTCCAACGCCTTACTTTTCACTTCATCGTACATTGGGATCAGGAGCTTTCGGATTGGCTCGACAATGGTATCGACCATAGACCGACCGATCAAACCAAAATCTTCTTCGTATAATCCCGACACCAATCCACCAACATTGCCCCACTGATTGACGGCCTGTTCGAGTTTCACCTGGCTTTTGAGCATACGTTTGGCATCAGTGGTTTTCACGACGACCTGGGGATGCACTATCGCCACATATAAATCGCTGGGCACCGGTAATTTCAAAACATCTAGCGGATTGTAATCCCTTACCAAGGTGATGCCTCCCAGCAAATTAGGACCCACGTTATCTGCATGGGCTTTGCCGGATATGAGCTTTTCGCCCTCCATGGCATAGGTGATCAGTTCGTGCTCATCGAAGGGCTGACCGATCAATTCGTTTACTGCAAACACCGCCCCGGCAGAGCTCGAAGCACTAGTCCCCAATCCACTACCCGGATAAATATCCTTGTCAAAAGAAAAGGTAAAACCTGCATTGACCCCAGCAGCCATAAGCAAAGATTTGGCTGCCACCGTGGCTACGTTTTTCTCAGGATCGGTAGGGATATCGAATTTGTCACAGGGCTCGATCACCATCTTCCCGTCATCTCGTCGGGTCACGGTGATTCGCTCTCCGATCCCTTCCAGGGCAAAGCCCAGCACATCGTATCCACAGCCTACATTGGCTATGGTCGAAGGTGAAAAAACGGTGATTTGATCAATTCCTAACATGATTTTGCGATTCTGATCACTAGCTATGAGCGATCTTCATTACGTCCGCAAATATACCACTCGCAGTTACTTCCGCCCCTGCTCCGGCACCTTTTATCACCAGCGGCTGATCCTCGTAGCGGTTGGTGTAAAACAACACAATATTGTCCTTACCTTCCAACACATAGAAGGGATGCCCCTCTGGAATTTCCTGTAGTCCGACGGATGCTTTGCCTTTATCATAAGTAGCCACAAACTTCAGTCGCGCACCTTTTGCCTCAGCATCTTTTACCAACTTCTGAAATACCTCCTCATGCTTTTTGAGCGAAGCGAAGAATTCCTCATTGGTTTTGGTATTCATGCATTCCTCAGGGATAAATTCCTCATTGCCAATTTCGTCCAACTCGATTTTCACGCCGCTTTCGCGAATGAGAATCAGGATTTTCCTCATCACGTCCACTCCACTTAAGTCAATTTTTGGGTCGGGTTCAGTGTAGCCTTCATCACCTGCCTGCTTCACCACGTCTGCAAAGCTGACACCTGGTTTGAAAGTGTTGAAGATGAAATTCAAACTACCCGAAAGCACTGCCTGTATCTTGTTGACTTTGTCACCACTCTTGATCAAATCGCCAAGTGTTGATATCACCGGAAGGCCAGCTCCCACATTCGTCTCAAACAAGAACTTTGATTTGTATTCTTTTGCTGTACTCTTCAACTCAACATAGCTATCATAATCTGAAGCGCAGGCAATTTTGTTAGGCGTAACAACCGATATGGTTTTCTTTAGAATCTCATGATACAGACCTGCAATACCCGCATCAGCTGTGTTGTCAATGAACACGCTGTTTCGCATGTTCATATCCTCCATCTTACCGATGAAAGTTTTAGGATCCATCTTCTCCCCCTTAGCCATTAGGTCGTCCTTCCAGGACTTTAGGTTGATGCCATCCTCAACAAAGTACATCTTCTTACTGTTGGCAATTCCAACTACACGCAAGTCCACATTTTCGTTTTCAAGCAAGTAATCTTGCTGCTTGGCAATTTGATTGATGAAGGTTCCCCCCACATTTCCAATTCCGATCATGAACAGGTTAATGGTCTTTTTCTGAGAAAGGAAGAAGCTCTCATGAAGCACATTCAATGCTTTCCGCAAATGTCTTTCTTCAACCACTACGGTGATGTTCCTTTCCGAAGAACCCTGTGCAATTGCTTTGATATTGATACCATTTTCGCCTAAAGCGGAGAACATTTGTCCGCCGACACCTACATGATCCCGCATCTTGTCACCTACGAGAGCTACAATAGCAAGACCGCTTTCCACTTCCAGCGGATCGACTTTTTTGATACTGAGTTCAAACTGAAATTCTTCTGCGATAGCCGCTTTGGAAGCTTCTACATCTTTATCATCCACGCCTACACAGATCGAATGCTCAGAAGACGCCTGGGTGATGATGATCACATTGACCTGAGCCTCGGACAATGCTTTGAACAGTCTGAACGAAAACTTAGGAATGCCTACCATGCCTGAACCGGTCAGGTTGAGCAGAGAAATATTTTTGACACTTGAGAGTCCCTTGACGTACTGGCGGGTACCATTCGCATCAGCTGAAATGGTTGTACCCTCAGCGTCCGGTTCAAAAGTATTTTTGATTTTGATTGGAATCTTCTTGTCCAACACAGGCTGGATAGTCGGAGAGTAAATCACCTTAGCACCGAAGTGGGAAAGCTCCATTGCCTCCTGGAATGAAAGTCGATCTATCGAATGTGCCGACTGTACCTGTCTGGGATCAGCAGTCATCATACCATTGACGTCCGTCCAAATCTCGAACGAATCAGCATCCAAGGCATTAGCGAAAAGGGCCGCAGTATAATCCGATCCTCCCCGACCCAGTGTGGTGGTCACACCTGCCTCATTCGCCGAGACGAATCCAGGGCAAAGCACCAAATCCTCGGTGGTTGGAATAAATTCTTTGATTCGCTGATTCGTAACTTTAAAATCCACCATGGCATTGGTGAAATTACTGTCTGTCAGGATCAACTTACGTGGATCAGCCAATGTTACATTCATCCCTTCGGCTGACAAGTAGTCAAAGATGATGTTGGACGAAAAGGTTTCTCCATAGCTCAAAACGAGGTCCTGAGATTTTGGCGAAAGCTCACCGATGAGGTAAACTCCCTTCATGATGTCCTCCAACTCGTTGAAGAGGATTTTGAATTTGCTGAATGCCGAAGACTGGCCCTGTACGGGCAGCAGCTCCTTGATGGTATCCAGGTGTCTTTGTTCGATTTTAGATAACAGATCCTCGTACGACTCGTTGGCTTGTGCGGCCATCTCGCTACACTCCTGCAGCAGATTGGTCACGCCTCCCAATGCCGAAACCACACAAACGGTTTTTTCACCAGGCTTTCCAGAGGCCAGAATGTCTTTTACGGTTCTCAGATTATCCGGGGTACCTACGGATGTACCTCCAAATTTTACAACTTTCATTTTAGACAATAGTTAATAGTCAATGGTCAATTGTCTTGACCGATTTATTACGATCCGCAAATATGCGGTAAACATTTAAAATCAGGAGCACAATGGCGACTGCCATAATCCCGATATACAATTCTTTTGGTGAGGCCATCGGCAAATCCTTATTCCACCGCCCCAAATAACTGACAACTGCGATAACCAACAACAATATGAGGGTTCCCATGGTTTTCCAATACACGGGTTGGGTCAATTGTTTTTTACGCCATAGATAAATAGGAGCCAACGTCAGCAGCACATAACCCAAAGCTCCTCCGGCACTTCTCAGAGTCCAGAGGTTAAACCCATTCACTTCATGGTTGATGTACAAAAAGGCGAAATGGATCAGGTGATTGAACGCAACAAGCGAAACCATCATGATAAACTCATCACGATGTTTCTCATTTTGAAATATTTTTTTCAAACCTGAAATAGACACCCAGACCGATAGGTAGAATAACATAACCAAAGAAATCCTGGCAGACCACCTCGCTGCCAAGGAATAGTGAATGGTTTCTAATTCTGCTACTCGACCTGACCAGTTGAATACAAGAACCTCCAACCCAATAATCAAGCTTATTCCTCCTAGTATTTGTTTCCACTCTTTCATTATACCAGGTGTTGCAGAATGTCAGGTTTTTCGTTGAGGTATTCGAAGACAAAATTCTTGTTTCTCATGTTTTCCATGAGCCCTTCCAGATCGTCTCTCTTTTGCAGCTCGATCCCGATAAACACTGGTCCTTTTTCACGACTGTGCTTTTTGGTATATTCGAAATGGACAATATCATCCTTAGGCCCCAGCACCTCGCTCACAAATTCCCTCAGTGCACCTGCCCTTTGCGGGAAGCGCACCATGAAATAATGCTTGAGCCCTTCGTAAAGCAGCGAACGCTCTTTGATGTCTTCAGTGCGAGTAATGTCGTTGTTGCTTCCACTGATGATGCAGACAACATTTTTACCTTTAATCTGTTCTTTGTAAAAATCAAGTGCCGCCAGACTCAATGCTCCGGCAGGTTCAACCACGATGGCTTCCTGATTATACAACTGAAGAATTGTGGTACAGATTTTTCCTTCCGGGATCAAGGATAGCTCATCTATGTGCCCCTTGCTTACGTCCAGCGGAATCTGCCCCACAGCTTTCACGGCAGCACCATCTACGAATGTGTCGATCTTGTCTAATACAACCCGCTCTCCTTTTTCCAGGGACTGCTTCATGGCAGGTGCTCCTGCAGGCTCCAAGCCAATGATTTTGGTATTGGGCGAAAGCTCATTGAACACCAAAATGCATCCGGAGATCAATCCACCTCCACCAATCGGCACAAACAGATAGTCAATCGGCTCTTTTGCATCTTCCAGTATTTCTAAAGCGACAGTCCCCTGACCTTCGATGATTTGTTCATCGTTAAATGGATGGACAAAAGTCGCATTGTGCTGATCACGAAAATCAAAGGCTGCCTGAGATGCATCATCAAACGTGTCACCTATTAGGATCACGTCCACCATGTCTTTACCAAACATCCTAACCTGATCGACCTTTTGCTTCGGTGTGACCGATGGCATGAAAATCGTGCCCTTAATCCCCAAATGCTGACAAGAATAAGCGACTCCCTGGGCATGGTTTCCTGCACTGGCGCACACGATCCCGTGATCCTGCTCTTCTTTGGATAGACTGTGGATTTTGTGATAGGCCCCACGGATTTTGTAGGAACGCACGACCTGTAGGTCTTCACGCTTGAAGCTTACGTTTGCTCCGTATCGCTCAGAAAAATTGTGATTCTTTTGGAGCGGTGTATGAAGTGAAACCCCTTTTACATGATCGGCAGCTTTCCTGACCCCTTCGAATGAAGGTGCGCTGCTCACCAAGCTCATGACACGGCTGCCTCCACAGCCTCGGTAGATGTACAGAACTCGTTGATGGCTTCAGCGATCTTGCCAAATGACTCATTCAACACATTCACATCTTCTTCGAGTAGTGTAATTCTGAAGCCCCTCAATTCTGATTGAAAGGACGAGAGCGGAACCACGCATACGCCCTTTGCAGCTAACAAATAATATACGAACCTCTTATCCGGTTCTTTGACATCTTTAACCCATGATTCGGCTAGTTCCCGAACCTCGTCATTTTCTATTTCCAGGTATTGACCTTCTTTCAGTGCTCCTTCCTTAAACACAATGGTGTTGTAGAAAGCCCCATTGGTCTTGTTGAAAGTGATATAAGGAATATCTTTAAGGTAATTCGAGATCACCTCAGACCGATCTGAAATTTCTTTTCTTCGCTCCGCCAGGTATTCCTGGAATTTCGGATGCTGATGGATCAGCGGCAGGGCCTTCTGAGGCAAGGTGGTAGAACACACCTCTACCATCTTCGCATTTTCCAGAGCCGAACAATAGCGGTCAAACTCCGGATCAGCCTTTCTGTTATAAAATTCCATCCACCCACATCGAGCACCAGGCCATGGCGTGTCTTTTGATATTCCCTTTAGGGTAATACCAGGCACATCGCCTAACACTTCGCATAGGGCTTTTGTCTCTACCCCGTTGTAGATGATGTTGGCGTAGATCTCATCACTCACCAAAAAGAGCTTGTGCTCCCGAGCGATTTCTACAATTTCTTCTAAGATTTCGGTTGGGTATACCATCCCGGTTGGGTTGTCAGGATTTATGACCAATATCCCCACAATGTTGGGGTTGTATTTGACCTTCATCCTAAGGTCTTCCATGTCCGGATACCAGTGATTGTTGGGATCCAGATTGTATATCAAAGGCGCTTTACCCGTGTGCGCCGCTTCAAATGCTGAGTGCGTCGAGTAAGCAGGCGAAGGACCGATTACTCTTGAATAGGGGTTGAGGAATTGATACAATTTCGCAATGGCATCTCCAAGTCCATTGAAAAACAGCACGTCCTCGGCAGTGATTTGAACACCACCTTTTACATTATTTTCTTCTGCTACAAATTGACGAGTAGCCAATTCACCCTTAGAGTGGCAGTAGCCGTAGGTATGGTCATCGTTAACCAGTTCGGTAAGGATCTCTTTGATCCAGGTAGGTACTGCTGCATTTTTGAGGATAGGATCACCGATGTTTTCCCAATAGATCCGCTGCCCGAGCTTTTGTAATGCCTCGGCTTTCTTGACTATGTTTCTGATTTCATAATCAAGCTGCTTGGATCCCTCATGTAGTAGTACTTGTCGCATTTTAGTATTGAGTAGTTGAGTACAAAGTAAATAGTACTAAGTACAGAGTATCTAGTACTGAGATTTGATGCTCCTTATTGTACTAACTTTGGCTTTCTATTTACGTCATTGCGAGCAAAGCGAAGCAATCTCGTTCAAGAATACACGATTGCTTCGTCGTCCCTCCTCGCAATGACGTTAAATAATCTTAATTATTCTCAGGTCTCAACTTTCTTACAGTTGCACCTGCTCTCCACATTTCTGACTCTTCAAGCTCTTTCAATTCAGCTTCAAGTTTCTCTCTGTAATCAGGCTGTGAGTTAGAATCGATAGACTTCTGAGCCTCTACTCCGTCAGTTACAGATTTGTACAACTGAGCGAAAACTGGCTTAGTTGCTTCGTAGAATGGTCCCATCCAATCCAACGCACCTCTTTGTGCAGTGGTAGAACAGTTAGCAAACATCCAGTCCATTCCATTCTCAGCGATCAATGGGTACAAAGACTGAGTAGCCTCTTCCACTGTTTCGTTGAAAGCCTCAGATGGAGAGTGTCCATTTTCTCTCAACACTTCGTACTGAGCTCTGAAGATTCCCTGGATCGCACCCATCAAAGTACCTCTTTCACCTGTAAGGTCAGAAGAAACTTCTTTGTAGAAATCAGTTTCGAAAAGGTATCCTGATCCTACTCCGATACCTAGAGAGATTACCTTATCTCTTGCGTTTCCGCTAGCATCCTGGAAGATTGCGAAAGATGAGTTCAATCCTCTTCCTTCCACAAAAAGTCTTCTCAAAGAAGTACCAGAACCTTTAGGTGCTACGAGAATTACATCTACATCAGCCGGAGGAATGATACCTGTTTTCTCTTTGTACGTCACACCAAAACCGTGAGAGAAATACAAAGTTTTACCAGGAGTCAAATATTTTTTGACGGTATCCCAAAGTTTGATTTGAGCTGCATCAGAAAGCAAGTACTGGATCACAGTCCCTTTGTCACATGCTTCTTCTATCTCAAAAAGAGTCTCACCAGGAACCCATCCGTCGGCGACAGCTTTGTCCCATGTTTTAGAATCTTTTCTCTGGCCAACAATTACGTTGAAACCATTGTCTTTGAGGTTTAGTGCCTGCCCAGGACCTTGTACACCATAGCCAATTACAGCGATGGTTTCGTCTTTCATGGTCTCGACAGCTTTAGCCAAAGGAAACTCGTCCCTTGTCACTACGTTTTCTTCAACACCTCCAAAATTTAACTTTGCCATTGTCTTATTTATTAATTCGAATTAGTAATCTTTTATTTTTAGTAATCTTTAATACTCAATTGGTTAGAATCGGATGTCTCTAATTGACGGATGTAATCCTCTGTCCTCCTCTTGGACTTGGATATCGCCACACGACCTGATCGTACAAACTCCAACAACCCTAGCGGCTTCAGCTTTTCATACAAATCATGGGTTTCATCCTTATGTCCGGTCTTTTCGATCACAATATGATCTTCCTCGATCACCAGGATACGTGCCCCATTGTTTCTCACAAGTGTTTCGATGCTATTTCCATTCAAAAACACCTTCGTAGGAACCTTGTACAAAGCAATCTCCTGATAGTAAATCTCGTTTTCGTAGTACAAAAATGCACCTAAAACGTCAACTAACTTTCGGATTTGCTTGACAACTTTCTCCATCAGCTCACGAGAACCCTCTGCCACGATGGTAAACCGGCTAATCCCGGGAACCTCTGTGGTTGAGACATTTAGACTCACAATATTAATTTTTCTTCTTGAGAAAATGATGGTGATATTGTTTAGAAGACCTGCTTTGTCCTCTGTCAAAACCGAGAATGTTTGATGATTTTCCACTATACTCATTTTTTACTTTTCCAACTTAACCTCAGAAACCGATGCGCCTGTCGGTACCATTGGGAAAACATTTCCTTCTTTTTCGACCATTACCTCCAATAGGTACGGGCCGTCATGATTCAAAAATTCTGTTACTGCTCCATCCAGTGCTTCTCTTTCAGAAACTCGTTTGGCCGGAATGCTGTACCCTTCTGATATCTTGATAAAATCAGGGTTGGTCATTTCCGTAAAGGAATATCGCTTGTCAAAAAACAGCTCCTGCCACTGACGAACCATGCCCAGGAAGTTGTTGTTCAAGATCAAAATCTTCACGCCGATGTTGCTCTGGAATATTGTTCCCAATTCCTGTATCGTCATTTGGAAACCTCCATCACCGATCACAGCAATTACCTGCTTGTCCTGACGACCCATTTTAGCTCCCATGGCAGCGGGTAAGGCAAAGCCCATCGTGCCAAGTCCACCAGAAGTTACGTTAGTGTCTGTGTCTGCAAACTGGTAGTATCGACTAGCCACCATCTGGTGCTGCCCAACGTCCGTTACGATTACCGCCTGACCTTCTGTCTTATCTGAGATCATCTTGATCACCTCCGACATTCTGAGCTGCTCTCCTTTTGGGAAATAGTCGTCTTCTATAACTTTCTCATATTCGATGGCATCACAATCCTTAAACTCCGCAATCCAGCTTTCGTGATTGTTTTCCTTTGTCTTAGGGATCAATGAAAGCAAGGCAGCTTTAGCATCTGCTTGAACAGCTACATCGGTCTTCACATTCTTGTCGATCTCAGCAGGGTCGATTTCTATATGAACTACCTTGGCCTGTTTCGCATAGCGACTCAGGTCACCGGTTACCCTGTCATCAAATCGCATACCGATGGCAATGATCAAGTCAGCCTCATTCGTTTTGATGTTCGGGCCATAGTTTCCGTGCATTCCGAGCATACCCATGTATAATGGGTGTTTGTTTGGAACCGCTGAAAGTCCGAGTAGAGTAGAAGCCATAGGGATTTGGGCCTTTTCGGCAAATTCCAAAATCTCACCCTGTGCTCCCGACAGCAATACTCCGTGACCTACTAAGATCAAAGGTTTCTTGGACTCATTGATCAATGCCGCCGCAGCTTCTACTTTTGACTCATCCAAATTGGGATATGGGTGGTAGCTTCTGATCCGCTCACATTTCTTGTATTGGTAGTCAAACTCAGAAACCTGGGCATCCTTGGTGATGTCTATCAAAACCGGTCCTGGTCTACCTGTATTGGCGATATAAAACGCTCTGGCGATCGCACCGGGAATTTCCTCCGCACGTGTCACCTGGTAGTTCCATTTGGTGACTGGCATCGAGATACCTATGACATCAGTTTCCTGGAATGCGTCCGTTCCCAAAAGTTTGGAAAACACCTGTCCTGTAATGCAAACCAAAGGAGTAGAATCGATCTGTGCATCAGCGATTCCTGTGATCAGGTTGGTCGCTCCAGGCCCGGAAGTAGCAAAGCAGACACCTGTCTTACCGGTCACTCTAGCGAAACCTTGTGCAGCATGTGATGCACCCTGCTCGTGGCGGACGAGAATATGGTTGAGCTGATCCATGTACTTGTACAACAAATCATAGATTGGCATGATCGCCCCTCCGGGATACCCGAAGATCGTCTCGACGCCCTCTTCCAATAGACTCCTCAAGACTGCCTCAGAGCCAGTCATGCGCTCGGTTTTTGTTTGGGTCTTCTTTTCCAATTCTAATGTCGAAGTATTCATATCTAATAGATTTTTAGTTGATAGACCATAGTCGATAGACTTCTATTGACCTTGGACTGTCCACTATTTACTCGTCGGTTACACAACCCTCAGAGGCTGATTTTACCGAATTAATATATTTTTTGAGCACGCCTTTTTTCGCTTTGTATTCAGGCTGCTTCCATTCTGCTTTTCTTTTGGCCAACTCTTCATCGGAGATCTTCACCTCGATTTTGTTGTTGACGGCATCTATGCTCACAATGTCACCATTTTGGATCAAGGCAATCGGGCCACCTTCCTGCGCCTCAGGTGTAATATGTCCTACGACAAATCCATGAGAACCACCAGAGAATCGACCGTCTGTGATCAAAGCTACATCCTTACCCAGTCCAGCACCCATTACGGCACCTGTTGGCTTAAGCATCTCCGGCATGCCGGGGCCGCCTTTTGGTCCGGAGTATCGGATCACTATCACTTCACCTTTTTGTACTTCCTCACCGATCCCTTTGATCGCTGCAAATTCGTCATCATAGCATCGAGCAGGTCCTTCGAAGTATTCACCTTCTTTACCGGTGATCTTCGCTACTGCTCCTTCCGGAGCTACATTTCCATATAGGATTTGAATATGCCCTGACTTCTTGATCGGCTCCCCGAAAGAATAGAGCACATCCTGTCCGTCTTTCAATGCAGGGCCTTCCTCTATATTTTCTGCCAGGGTCTTTCCAGTCACAGTCATACAATCACCATGGAGATACCCTTCTTTCAAAAGCACCTTCATCACGCCTGGAATTCCACCCTGATCATGAAGGTCTTGCATGAGGTATTTACCACTAGGTTTCAAATCAGCAATAAATGGAGTGCTGTCAGAAATCTTCTGAAAATCGTCCAAAGTCAACGGCACATCCACTGATCTGGCCATTGCCAACAGGTGAAGAACCGCATTCGTCGACCCGCCAGTGATCATCACCAATCGAACCGCGTTTTCAAATGCTTCTCTGGTCATGATGTCTCTAGGGCGAATATCTTCTTTAAGTAGGTTGTAAATAGCCTGACCTACTCGAAAAGTTTCTTGCTTCTTATCCTCGCTTTCCGCAGGATTCGAAGACGAAGAAGGCAAACTCATACCCATTGCTTCTATCGCAGAGGCCATGGTGTTGGCCGTGTACATTCCTCCGCAGGCTCCAGGCCCTGGGATAGAGTTTTTAATTATTCCTTTGTAGTCTTCATCAGAGATATTGCCCTGAAGTTTGGCTCCATATGCTTCAAAAGCCGAAACAATATTCAAGTCCTCACCTTTCCATTTTCCAGGTTTTACAGTACCGCCGTACACCATCAATCCGGGTCTGTTCAACCGACCCAAAGCCATGATCGAACCGGGCATATTTTTGTCACAACCAACCACAGGAACAACAGCATCATAAAACTGCGCCTGAACTACCGTCTCAATTGAATCAGCAATTACATCTCTTGAAACCAAAGAATAGTTCATTCCGGTAGTACCATTGGAGATACCATCAGAAACACCAATTGTGTGAAAAATCAATCCTACAAGATCTGCTTCTTTTACCCCTTTCTTTACCTGATGGGACAAAATATTCAAGTGCATATTACACGGGTTTCCTTCGAAACCAGTGCTCACAATACCCACCTGTGGTTTTTTCAAATCCTCTTCCGTAAGTCCGGTGGCATAAAGCTGGGCTTGTGAAGCCGGCTGAGAAGGATCTTGTGTGATCGTCTTACTGTGTTTGTTTAATTCCATGGATTATCCTAGTCCTGATTCGCTTAATTCTTCATTGGTCACCCTTGCCCGATACATTTGGAATAGCTCGTACGCAATGGTGTCCTTCCAATTCTTTTTAAATATGATGTCGTTTACTGAAGCGATACTGGCAATCTCAGTTGCTGTACCTGTAAAAAAGGCCGTATCCGCTTCTTTCAGTTCGTTGGGTTTAAATAATTTCTCTATCACCGGGTAGCCCAGCTCCATGGCAAACTCGATGATGGTAGCCCTGGTGATGCCCGGATAGATATATCCTAAAGGCGGGGTAATCAGCATGTCATCTTTTACATAAAAGAAATTCTGACCTGAACCCTGAGCAATGTTTCCTTCTTCATCCAGCATGATCGCCTCATGAAAACCTTTTTTCTTAGCCTCGTTGGTGGCCAAAATGTTATTTACATAAAGGCCGTTAATCTTGGCATCTATAGGAACAGATTTGGGATTTGGGCGCTCATAACTTGAAACCATTACCTTCTGATTTTCTGATCCGAGGTAAGGCGGCCACTCCCAAGTAGCGAGCATCAAATGGGACTCACTCGAAGTGATCAATTTCATATTGGCACCCAGATACACCAAGGGGCGGATGTAGGCATTTTCGATTCCGTTTTTCTCAAGAAGTTCATAAGAAAGATGAACGAGTTCATCTGTTTCCCATGGAAAACGAATGTTCATTCTTTCACAGGAATACTTGAGGCGCTCGTAATGCTCCTTTGCCTTGAAAATATTCGGGCCTGCTGCACTACCGTACGAACGGATACCCTCAAACACACCATTGCCATGGTGCAACGTCTGACTATAGAGATCCACGCTGGCCTCCTTAGCCTTCACCCACTTACCGTCAAGCCAGATGATCGAGTTTTCGTTGTAGTACATTTTCTAGTTCCTGTTTCTTTTCAAAAAAGACATAAAAAAAGCGCCATTCTTGTGGGAATGACGCTTCAAATATTTTTCATTTATTGAAATATCATTCCCGTATTGAGGCCACCACGGCTACAACAATCGTTAATGCTATGACAATAATGTTTTTCATTTCTGTGTAATTATCGCCAAAGGTAGAGGATTCTAAAATTGCTATCCAAATAAAAATGCAGATTTTTTGTCAGCCGCATTTTCCTACCCCATCACGTTTGTCTGCCCGGAAAGCAGCCTTTTTACAGGCCACCGGGTTTATGCGTCTACCGCCTGCCCCTTAACCAATTCCTTCAGCTGTTCGTCGTTGATCACATCGTTGTGATCCGCGAGATCCAAAAATTTGGAATAAACCTCCTCTAATTCTTCCTTGGACAATTCTACGCCCAATCGTTCAATTCTATAGTTCAATGCTGCTCTACCACTTCGTGCAGTCAATACAATCGATGACTCATTCACACCCACCTCAGCAGGGTCAATGATCTCGTAGTTGTCACGGTTTTTGATCACACCATCCTGGTGAATGCCCGAAGAGTGTGCAAAAGCATTAGCTCCTACGATCGCCTTGTTGGCCTGCACCGGCATTCTCATTCTTTCCTGAATGAGTTTGCTTATGCCCAAAATTCTTTTTGTATTGATGTTGGTATCAGCGTTGAGATCTTTATGCTTTCGCATAATCATCACCACCTCCTCGAGAGATGTATTTCCAGCCCTTTCGCCAATTCCGTTGATGGTACATTCGATCTGTCGAGCACCATTTTGGATGCCGGCGATTGAGTTGGCTGTAGCCAAACCCAGGTCATTGTGACAATGAGTAGAAATTACAGCATTCTCAATACCCTTGACGTTATCAACAAGATACTTGATTTTGGCACCGTATTCATCCGGCAAGCAATACCCGGTGGTATCAGGAATATTGACAACAGTCGCCCCCTCTGCAATCACTGCTTCGATCACTTGCGCCAAAAATGCATTCTCAGTTCGCCCTGCATCTTCAGCATAGAATTCCACATCATCCACATATTTCTTCGCCCAACGGATGGCCTGACGGCTTCTGGTGATGATGTCCTCGCGAGTAGTTTTGATTTTGGTAAAGACGTGTTGATCAGAAGTACCGATACCGGTATGTATCCTACCATGCTTCGCATACTTCAAGGCTTCACCTGCACAATCAATGTCTTTTTCCACCGCACGAGTCAAGCCACAAACTGTGGCGTTTTTCACCAACTTCGCAATCTCCGAAACTGACTCAAAGTCGCCAGGGCTAGAGATCGGAAAACCTGCTTCGATGATATCGACTCCCAGTTGCTCCAGCTCCTCAGCCAACAACAATTTGTTCTTAGTGTCGAGCCTACAGCCAGGTACCTGCTCTCCATCGCGGAGCGTCGTATCGAAGATTTGAATGCGGTTTTCCATAATGATTTGTTTAATACTTTTTCAAAAGTATAAACCGGGCTTTGGTCTTCAAATACCAATCTTTCATTTAATTACGATTTCTAAACCATTCAATTTTTAATAAATCGTTATTTTTGACTCTTAATTAAATAAATAATTACAATGCCTAAGGATAGATCCGATACTCTTTTTACGTTGATTAAATCACTAAAAAAAAGTGAGAAACGATACTTCAAAGTTTCGGTGACGGACAGCAGTGACAAAAAGTTCTCCCGACTATTCGACCTCATTGATGCCCAGAAAAAATTCAACGATAATGAAATCCTTAAGAAGGATCGCACAATAAACCCGGCACAACTTTCAAACCTCAAAGCCCATCTCTACACCAAAATCCTACAAAACCTAAGGGACTATAATTCCAGCTCCCTGCCCAACATCAAGATCCGGGATATGATCGATCATGCTGAAATCCTGTTTAACAAAAGTTTGTACAGTCAATGCGGTGAGGTGATCAAAAAGGCGAAGAAGATGGCTGTGAAAAGTGACAACCTTGAGATGCAATTGGAAATCCTGAAATGGGAAAAACAGATGCTTGCACATTCAAGCGGCAGAGACAATCTGGCCAGAACTGATCAGGTCATTAAGGAGGTGCAGGACGTAAACAACCGAATCAACAATATTAATTCCTTCTCCAACCTTCAGTTTCGTCTACAGTCCATGTACAAAAAAATTGGCTTTATCAGAAACGAGCACGACTACCAGGAAATCACCAAAGTGTTCACTGACAACATTCCTTATTTCGTAAAAGAAGAACTTTCGGTCAGCGAGAAAATAAGCCTCTATAACCTGTACATTGGCTACTATTTCTTCATTCAGGATTTTGAAAAAGGATACGATTATGCGAATAAACTCGTCCATATCTTTCAGGGAGAAAAAGCATTGATCCTATCGAGGCTTGAAACCTATATAAGTAGTCTCAACAACCTTTTAATTGCGCAGAATAAACTGATGAAGTATGGGGAGTTTCGAAATACTACTCGGGAACTTCGATCATTAAACACTTTGCCACCCGCCTATCTGAACGAGAACATTCGCCTCAGACTGCAGAAGTATACGTTCGTGCACGAGTTTAACCGCCTCTTTATGAAGGGCGATTTCGAGCGAGGCGTGTCACTAATGAACCGGATCAACACAGGTTTAGAACAGTTTATCACCCAGATCGACCCACACTCCAAGATGATCTTGTTTTACAAAACAGCATGCTTGTACTTTGGAAACGGAGACTATCAAATTGCCATCAAGTGGCTCAATGAAATTATCAATTCACAAGAGGGTGATCTAAGGGAAGACATTCACGGATTTGCTCGGATTCTCAATCTGATCTGTCATTACGAACTGGGGAATATGGAGTTGATCGAATACTATGTGCGATCAACCTACAGGTTTCTACTCAAGAAGGAAGACCTGCATCAGTTTCAGAAGTACATCTTAAACTTCCTCGTACGATTGAAAACAAACATCACTGAAGATGAACTTAGGAATCGTTTCAAAACCTTACTTCAAAACTTGATCCCGCTCAGCCAGGATCCGTATGAAAAAAGAGCCTTTATTTACTTTGATATTTTGTCTTGGCTGGAGTCTAAGATCGAGAACAGAGATATCCAGGAAATCATCAAGGAAAAAGCGAATAATCGAATAAATTCGAAGGCAGCGTAAGGGATTGGGTATTCACTGACGTTTATTTACAGCCCGCTGATATCGCAGATTTTTGAGCCAATCGTTCTGCGATGATTTGCGGGAACTAATGTTGTCAAGCCCAGTCCAAAATCGTAAATTAAAAACACAATACACCCATGAATGAAGTCTACATCCTCTCCGCTGTCCGGACACCCATCGGGAGTTTCGGAGGCACTTTGTCCGGTTTTAGTGCAACAAAGCTTGGCACCATCGCTATCAAAGGCGCCATAGAAAAATCTGGAATCCCTATTGATCAAATTGACGAAGTTTTTATGGGCAACGTCCTGAGCGCAGGATTGGGACAGGCCCCGGCGCGTCAGGCAGCATTAGGTGCGGGTATTGGTAAAAACGTGCCATGCACGACCGTCAACAAAGTCTGCGCATCAGGAATGAAGTCTGTGATGCTCGGTGCGCAATCTATCATGCTCGGTCATGCGGATATCGTGGTGGCAGGTGGTATGGAAAGTATGTCAAATGTTCCATATTATGTACCTAAAGCCCGATTCGGTCATAAATATGGAAATGGAGTGTTGATTGACGGTTTGCAACATGATGGTCTTTGGGAGCCTTACCACGAGTTTCCCATGGGCAGCTGTGCCGATAATACCGCCAAAGAAATGAAGGTAAGCCGTGAAGAGCAGGATGAGTACGCCATCAACTCCTACAAGAAGTCTGCTGATTCCACGTCCTCTGGGAAATTCAGGGAAGAAATCGTTCCGGTGGAAATTCCTCAACGGAAAGGAGAACCAGTCGTGATGACCGAAGACGAAGAAATAAAAAATGTCAGGTTTGAGAAAATCCCTTCTCTTAAGCCTGTTTTCAATCAAGACGGCACGGTGACCGCAGCCAATGCCTCAACAATCAATGATGGAGCTTCTGCATTAATATTGATCAGCAAGAAGAAAATGGAGGAGTTAGGTCTTAAGCCCATGGCAAAAATCCGTGGATTTGCAGATGCAGCCCAGGAGCCTCTTTGGTTTACCACAGCACCAGCGTTAGCTCTGCCGAAAGCTCTGAAAAATTCAGGTGTTGAAAAATCCGAGGTAGACTTTTATGAAATTAATGAGGCATTCTCAGTTGTGGCCTTAGCTAACATCAAAGAACTAGAACTAAACGCAGACAAGGTAAACATCAACGGTGGCTCGGTAGCAATGGGACATCCACTAGGGGCCTCAGGGGCTAGAATCCTAACAACCCTTACCCAGGTGCTCGCTCAAAACAATGCTAAAATCGGAGCGGCTGGAATTTGCAATGGAGGTGGCGGAGCATCGGCTATTGTGATTGAGAACATGCAATAATCTTAGGGTTTCCTCATTTAAATATTGAGGCTATTTTTGCGCAGCAACGCTACTCAACGTTGGTGGCCATAGAGCTATGCGAATAAGACTATTGTTACTTACTCTTTTCTTCATTTCCACACTTTCCTGGGCCCAGGAAAAGGTCATCACCCGATACCAAACCGTGAATGAACGAGGTGAATACCCAATCAGAGAAGAATACTTTGTCATACAAAAGGATAGCGTACTGATTGACGGGCCTTACAAGATGTACGACTATCATGGAGCAATCATTATCACAGGTCAATATACCGAAGGCAAGCGCCACGGGGAATTTAAGAACTTGTACATCGACGGGGCCGTCCAGCGAAAAACCAATTATGAAAATGGGCTGAGACAAGGGAAAACGGAGGTATTTGATGAAAAAGGGCATCTGATTCAACTGGGTACATTTCAGGATGACACGCTGGTAGGAGTGCTGACCTCATTTTACGAAAGTGGCCAAAAGAAAAACACAACGGAGTTTCAAAAAGGAAAGCCCGAAGGCAAGGTGATGGAATACTATGAAAGCGGCCAGCTCAAAGAGGAGATCACCTATCTGAAAGGAGTACAACATGGAATGAACACGACCTACTATGAGTCGGGCCAGGTCAAGTCGAAAATCAACTACACCAGCGGGGTGATCGACGGCCCGGTGCTCAGCTACTACCGAAACGGCCAGATCAATACCGAGGCATTCCAGCGAAATGGATCGAGCCAGGGCTCGTACAAAAAATATCACGAAAACGGCCAGATAAAAACTTCGGGGTTCTATCGAAACGGGCTACTGGAAGGAAGCATCACCTCCTACTATGAGGATGGGACGATTGAGCAAGAGCTTTATCTATCCGAAGGGAAGAAAACAGGCCTCAACAAAACCTTTCACCCCAATGGAAAACTGAAAACCAAGAGCCAGTACTCCAACATGGAAAAGAATAATGACGAAGAGGAGTACAACGAAAAAGGAGTAAGAATCGCGATTCGAAAATACCGGGATGATAAAAAGAGCGGACAGTGGAAGCACTTTGATGATAAAGGCCATCTCAAAATGACAGAAAACTACTCCAATGGAATGCTCGAAGGAAAACGTACCACGTACAACGAAAAGAAAAAGGCAATCCTGCTGGAGCGATACGAAAAGGGGAAGAAAAGCGGAGAAGAAAAGTCATTCCATCCCAATGGGAAAACGCTAGAGATAAAGAACTATAGATTTAACCGACTAGAAGGCGCTTACGAAAAGTACACCAAAGATGGCAAGCCGGAGGTAACTGGCAACTATGCCAAAAACAAAAAGAATGGTGAGTGGAAGTACTACGATAAAAAAGGCCAGCTAATCAAAACGGAGATTTACAAATACGACAAGCTCATTAGCACCAAGTAGGTAGCTCATAGTTAGACGGTTATCCCAAAATTCACTTTCTCACTCCATATAATAACATTCAGGGAATTAGAAGCCTCTAGTCCTGCGCTAAATCATATTGTCAAATAATTTTGATCCTTGAGCAGACAGGCCAATTGGTTCAAATTGCAGCGTTTTTAAACATCTGCGGCAGCAAAATCAATTCAGAATTCAACAAAACATCACATCAATGGAAAATTTGAGCGCAACCAAAAGTGCCATTTCTCAGAGTAGAAAAGACACCGTACAGTATATCAACCTCCAACTGGCGGCACTTGGCCATCCGGTCTTCAAGGACAAAGAGGACGCAGGAGAAAATTTCTGCAATCCGAAGTTTGAAGACCTGACTCAAAATATGGTCAAGCGATTCAGGGAATCATCGCGACAGTTGGCGGGTCACTTACCTCCTGCAGATACCCGAATTCAGAACTACCTGGAGAACTATCTGAAGTTTGTCAAGTTTGACAAATCAATCCAGCTACCCAGTGATACACTGGTGCTCACCCAGGCTGGACACGCTCGAGAGCTGAGCCTACCACCCAACGCCAATTCATTCAAAAGTGACATCCTCACCTCCAACAGGATCAAACAAGGGGTGTTGCACAACCCTGTGAGTGACAAAAGAACCACCAAAGGAACCTTCCACATAGTAGAGGGCGAACTCCCTGTACCATTGGACAAAAAGGAAGTCCCCAAAGTAGCCTTTGCACATTTCCTGAACGCTGCGTTCAACAAGGCTCCAGATGACCTAAAAACATTACCCTTTACTTCTAATCAAGAGGACAAGGCCAAGCTGTTCGTTTCATTGCTTCTTAGACCCATGGTCTGTCCGGAGGTGCCGGGAGTCATTTCCAAGAAAAGCATGGAAGTCCGATTTTTCGTGCCGGGTAGCCTTGTGGCCAACCTGGATTTCGTAGAGTCGATCTTTGGAAATGCTGGTGATCCTAACCTTGCTCAAAATGACGCAGCTCTGGATACCGAGCATTGGACAGGCCATACCGGCTGCATTATCCTTGCTCCTCACTTGAAAACCCTCAAGAAAAAGGACATTGGGCTGCCTCACTATGACAAAGCCACCGAGCGTCAGCGAAATGACGGCATGTGCTGGAAGGACGAAAACGAACTGTACAATGATGGTGGAGCCTTCAAGATCACATGTCGTGACGATAGCGGAGTGGTCGTGACCATCATCGCCGACAACTACTTCGGTTACTCCAAAAAGGAGATCAAAACGCAGATCAGCTACTCAGCAAACCTATACGGATTGCTAGAAGAGGAACATGCCGGAGGTGCTATTGCCTATCCAAGAGGAGTAATGGGTGATCGTGTAGACGGAAAGAATCTGACGAAAAAACTTGGCAACGAGTACGATTTTGAAGGAGTTATCGAGTTGCTGGGAGACCGGATCGAGGTGCAGCCTGAATACTATGCGATTGATAAAAAGTACCCGAACATAGTGTACCTGCCGGAATCTGCCTACATCAATACCAATACGAATAGTATCACCTGGACGCATAACGGTAAAGAGCAAAAGCTCGTGATCTCTCCATATAAAACGTACATTCACCCAAGTGGTAACAAGTACAAGCTGGAAAAGCATGCTGCTATTCCTCTATGGAGGATAGTGAGAACTTCGCCGGAAGGAATCTTCTGCCATAAGCCTTGTACTGTGTCGGGGGGAGGAAAGTCCGAAATTTCCAAATCGATGAAGAATGCAATCACGTATAGTGCATTTAGCATTGAGGACATCGAGGAGGATTTCAAAAAGGCAGATGAGATCATAGAGTACAACTACTCTACCCGATGGAAAAACTATGACCCCAGCAAGCCAGAATCTCGTTCATTCCTGAGCCCCGATCGTACGTTGGGTTCTGCTGTGAAGCTGTTGATTCCTTCGGATCAAAACAATGATGAGTACAATGAATTTGTACGAAACATCCCGGTTCACATTCGGTCACTAGTGCTTTTTGTAAAACGACTTTATCGACAGGACTACACTGAGCTCAACTGGAAAGACTGCATGTCCGTGGAGATCATCAACGGCCAAAACGGCAAGGGCCTGCTGTACAACAACACTCCTGTAGTGGGTAGCTATGTACGAATCGGCTTCAACCAAAAAGGCACCTGGATGCTGAACAAGCTTCGCTCGGATTTCTCTCCATGTGAGAAAATTCAAACAGAAGATGACATCACCGCTTCCATCACTTTGCCTCGTCATAGGTTAGAAAATCTTGATCCTGATTTTGACAATGCCAGCGTGAAAGTTGCCGCCAACTGCGAGTCATTCCTTTTCCAAAGACCGGATGAGGCTGTGATCAGAGGATATGATAAGCAGGCGGAACTAGACATAGTTACAGATGGCACATTCCTCACCAACTATGAATTATTGAGTAAGAAAGATGCTATTGAAGTGTATGAGGATACGATCAACTTCGATAAATACACTCAACCCGTTCAGGATTTCATTTTGGATATCGTCAACAATGGAGAGGAAGATGAGAATTTTGTTCTTCCTTCTCATACCAGGATCGTAGATGGTGAGCCTACTAAAAACCCTCGTTACCTTGAGCGAAATCGTCAGATCAATGAAACGGAAGAAAGCTATATCGGGGAGATTGGTTCACGCTTGCACCGAAAGGTTCCTTCTGACAAGCCTTTGGTCCAAGTGGTGAACGCTGTCCTCCCGGGAAGAAGAAACAATCCTGTGGATCGCGAGGCCGGTATAAGACCCTTGGCCGTGTACAATCCTATTCATTACCAGGAGACACCAGAGCTGTTTATGGAATTCGTATCCAGTTTGACTGGAAAATCGCCTTCTACTACAGGAGCGGGGTCTGAAGGTGCGTTGACCAAAGGACCTTTCAACATGTTGACGCCTACCACAGACTTGAATAATGCCCTGCTGTCTCATATCCTGACCGAATCGCACGGGTTTAGCACTGCAGCTGGTTACGTAGGGGCTGAGAACAAAGTAGATCACGACATCAGCCTTTTGATCCCTGAGATCTGGGCTCGAATGAAAGCCGAGGACAGAGACCCTCAAGAATTAATAAAAAATGGTAGTCTCGAAAAAATCGATGACTTTGAATACGAGGGGGAGAAAATTCTGGCTAGCCGTTTGGGTTATAGGATCACCAGTGAATTTTCTTTGAGATGCCTCAATAGATTATTTGATGAACCGAATGCAGTCTTCAATGAACGCATGCTCAAACCGGAGCTTCAAGGCATGGAAGATTATGTGGATGGAATCAAAAATATCCTGGAAGCACAGCAGAAGGTGGCAATTAGATATTTTGAGGACGGAAGTGTTGAATATGCGATTCTACCGCTGAAGATATTGCTTCACATCATGGCTTATGGCCAATATGAAGGCAAGGACATCAGTGATCCGGAGTTGAGAAAGTACTTCACACGTGACTATGTGATCGGCAGTGACTGGTACAAGGAGCGGTTGAAAAGAAAGCAGGACAAAGATGTCGCCTTCTTCAAAGGTCAGATCAAATACATGGAGGACTTTATGTCTCAGCCACAAAACGCCTATCTTGCGGCCGAAATGGATTTGCCAAGTCGCCTGGAGCAACTAAAAGCCCGCTACAAAGAAGTCAGCGACAAGGCCTACCTCGAGAGATTGGTAGGAACGATCGGTTCAGACCCGTTGTGTAGAAAGACGTCTTGATTTATTGTTGGAGGGTGGGGAAAGTCCAGGACTTGCCTCATTCCTTCAACATAAATCTTTAAAAGAACTTAAATGAGGGCAATGACACTGCCCTCATTTCTTTTATCCCTTCCTTTGATTTATTTTAGAGACAAATAACATCCACAAACACCAACCTATATGAGATTTCATTCTCTGATCATCTTTTTACTTTTTTCGATTTCCCAAATTTCAATAGCTCAACTGAATGACGAAGCACAAGAACTTCTCGAAATGATTGAAGAGGAAGAGAATGATACTTTGAAGGTAGATTTATATACAGAACTTGGAAAAGAACTAAGGTTATCCGACACCAGCATCTACAATAAATATCACTCCATAGCCATTGACCTTGCCAATAGGATTGATTATGAAAAGGGTCAAATTGATCTTCTATACCGTAGGGCCAATAATTGGCATTACAACGTAAAAGACATAAATCGTGATAGTTTGCTGTTAACTACTGCTGACCTCTGGTATGACAGTGTCTACAACATGTCCGTCAAGATAAATTATGACTTTGGAAAGAGCTGTGGTCTCAATGGATTGGGGAGAACCCAAGTATTGCTAGGAGATTATGATTCGGCGATTGCTTTTCATTTGAAAGATTTGGAACTCTGCCAAAGCAAACAAGATACTGAAGGAATACGCATATCGTCGGGAAACCTGGCGTATTGCTACAGTCAAACAAAGCATTATGATAAGTCAATCTATTATAGCGAATTAGAGATTCAAAACTGCGATGAAAATCAACTGAATGATATCATTTCAGCTAAAAAACGTATTGCAATGAACTACCAGAGCATAGGCGATTATAAAAACATGCAGGCTCAGCTTGGTTTCCTGGAAGGCTTAATTGACCAAGGTGAAATTAGTGACCCAAACCAAATATCAGAACTATACTATGATTTAGGTGAGGCCTTTTACATGATTGGAAATTATTCGGGTGCTGTAGACTTTTTGGAAAAGAGCCTTCATTTTGGAAAGGGTCAGAAAAGTAACCAAACAATAATTTGGGCTATGATCCAGCTTGGTGAGTTACACTTAAGTCAAAAGAATTATGCTGAAGCTTTAACACACTTCAACAAGTCCATCAGTATGAATAAGATGGAAAAGGACGTTTGGGCCATGGGGTTCGCATGTTACATGGCAGGAAAGGCACACATTTTGTCGGGAAATTTGGACTCAGCACATTATTACTTCAATAAAATAAAGTCGCATAAAGACGTTACTAAGTATGATGTTGAAGGTCATCTATTAATTTTTAATGCAAAACTCAAATTAGTAGGAGGCCAAATTGATAGTGCATATTATATTGTCAACAAGGCACTTAATCTCGTTAAGGAT
Organism: Reichenbachiella sp.; assembly: GCA_965222305.1. Classification (GTDB taxonomy): domain Bacteria; phylum Bacteroidota; class Bacteroidia; order Cytophagales; family Cyclobacteriaceae; genus Reichenbachiella. Next base: position 4,465,671 of record OZ244943.1, on the reverse strand, counting down.
CGGCATGAGGAATATCAAGAATTCTACGAGGCGTTCAACATTCTTGGAGACATCTTGTTTCAAAGGAAAGAATTCGAACAAGCCATTGAGACCTATGGTAAAGTTCTTGATTTAGGTCAAAAACTTTATACTCCATATTACCAATTAGAGTCTCTCGAAGGAATAAGTAACTGCTACAGGGAAATAGGTGATTATAAAAACGAGGCCAAATATTACCGCTTGTTTTATCAACTTGAAGACAGTTTACAAAATCAATATAACTCTCAAAGACTCGCTAAATTAGAATTCGACAGCTTCCGAGAAAAACAAGAAGCAGAGCACCAAGCCCAGCTAGCCAAAGAAGAAAGAACAAGAACCATCATAATCGTTTCGACCGGTTTGCTCCTTGTCATTTTGATCATTCTCTATTTCTTCTATCGATCCAAAGCCAAGGCCAACAAAAAGCTCAGCGCACTCAATTCTGAAATCAACTATCAAAAAGAAGAATTGGAATTTCTTAATCAGGAAAAAAACAAGCTCATTGGAGTAGTGGCCCATGACCTCAGAAGCCCATTAAATTCTGTCAAGGGATTGGTCAATATTTACAAAATTGAAGATGACGAAAACGAAAAAGAGCGATATCTGGATCTCATCAGTGTATCAACCGAGCGCATGACTGACATGGTGAACAGAGTTCTAGATGTAAGTGCATTGGAATCCAAAAAACTGGATTTAAGATCTGAAAAAGTCGATTTAGTTGAATTGATGAACCAATTAATGCTCAACTTCCAGATCAACGCCGAAAAGAAAAACCAGTCGATCAAGCTAGATACTAAATTAGAGCAAGCGCACGTGGAGCTAGACAAAAACTATCTGATACAAGTCATTGAAAATTTGGCATCAAATGCGCTTAAATATTCTGAAAAAGAAACCACTACGACGATCTCCATTGAGAGTGTTCAAAACAAGATAAGACTTTCGGTGATTGATCAAGGCCCTGGAATAAGCAAGGAGGAACAGAAGAAACTGTTCAAAGAATTCTCTACCCTGACAACCAGAACCACCGGAGGTGAAAAAGCAACTGGGCTTGGTCTATCGATTGTGAAAAAGTATGTCGAAGCGATGAAGGGAAGAATCTGGTGTGAAAGTGTGTTGGGAGAGGGTAGTGCATTCAAAATTGAATTTGCTTTAGCCGTAGCCTAGCCCCTGAGAAAGGAAATATTTGATTTTGGATTCTTATGTTCAAGGCAATCCCTAGATTTGCAGACATGAGCAAAGGCCTGAAATCTACCGACTTCCAATTCCCCGGACAGACCAAAAAATACACCGGTAAGGTTCGTGATGTATACGAAATTGGCGACCGACTCGTCATGGTGGCATCCGACCGCATCTCGGCGTTCGATGTAGTATTACCAGAGCCCATTCCCTACAAGGGACAAGTACTCAACCAAATCGCTGCTGAGTTTCTGGAGGCAACTCAGGACATCGTCCCCAACTGGGTGGAATCCGTACCTGACCCAAGTGTAACCATCGGCAAGAGATGTGAACCCTTCGCCGTGGAAATGGTCATTCGAGGATATCTCGCAGGCCATGCCGGGAGGGAGTACAAAGCAGGAAAAAGAACCCTTTGCGGCGTGCCTTTGGCAGAAGGACTCAAAGAAAACGACAAACTTCCTGAACCTATCATCACTCCTACCACGAAAGCTCAGGAAGGGCATGATGAGGATATTTCGAGAGAAGAAATCCTGGCGCAGGGCATCGTCAGCGAAGAGCTATATGTCAAGCTAGAGGACTACACTCGCAAGCTATTTGCAAGAGGGACAGAAATGGCTGCCGAAAGAGGATTGATTTTGGTAGACACCAAATATGAGTTTGGGTTGTATAATGGTGAGATCATCCTCATAGATGAGATCCACACACCAGACTCCTCAAGATATTTTTATGCCGATACCTATCAGGAGCTCCAGGAAAAAGGAGAGCCTCAAAGGCAACTTTCAAAGGAATTTGTACGTCAGTGGTTGATAGCAAATGGCTTCCAGGGAAAAGATGGACAAACCATCCCCGAAATGACTCCTGAAAAGATCAGTGAAATTTCAGAACGGTACATAGAGCTATTTGAAAAGATCACCGGCCAAACCTTCGACAGAGTCCCACTAGAGGACATAGAAAACAGAATCAAAGCGAACATCGAAAAAGCAATTTAAGCATGAAATTCACACTAGATCGACAAGAAAAATACAACACACTCAAGCTAGACGAAGAAAAACTAGACTCAACCGTTTCTCCGGAATTGAAGTCTGAGTTCCTTACCATCAACGGCCAAGGGGTCATTAACCTTATCGTCGATTTGGCTGATGTGAAATATGTGGATTCTTCGGGATTGAGCTCACTACTTGTAGGAAACAGGGTTTTCTCAGAAGCTGGTGGGTCATTCGTCCTTTGCAACGTATCGGATCACGCAAAAAAGCTGATCTCTATTTCACAGCTTGACAGTGTTCTTTCTGTGACCCAATCCGTAGAAGAGGCCGTGGATTTGGTCTTTTTGAATGATCTCGAGCAAGGTTTTCAAGAAGAAGGTGGAGAATAATCTGAGCTGAGTATATTTACGGCTTGGCATTCAGTCTCAAAATATTAGGTTCTAATGCGTCGGTACCTGCTCACAACCGCAACCAAACGTCGCAACTGCTGACGATGATGCAGGTGCCCTTCCTGATCGACTGTGGCGAGGGCACGCAACTGCAACTGAAGAAATACCGGATCAAAGCCCAAAAAATCGATCATATTTTTATCTCACACCTGCACGGGGATCACTACTATGGATTGATGGGATTGATTTCTTCTCTGCACTTATACGGAAGAAAGAAAGATCTGAATATTTTCGGGCCTCCGGGCCTTAAAGAGATCATCGCTGTAAACCTTAAGCATTCTCAGACTTTTCTCAACTATAAGATTAACCTAAAAGAATGGACGCCTGGTGAAAGCGAGCTGCTTTTTGAAAACCAGCATGTGACGGTTCATTCCTTTCCGCTCAATCACAGAATCAATTGTTCAGGTTTTGTGTTCAGGGAAAAGCCCAAGAAACGTAGAATTGACAAAACGGTGTTGCCGGAGGGCCTTGGCCCCTCGACGATCATTGCCCTTAAGAATGGTGAAGACGTGATGAATGGAGACGGAACCGTCAAATATGCGAGTGAAGACTACACACTTCCTCCGGCTCGCTCGGTGTCCTATGCTTTTTGTTCGGATACCAAGTACGACGAGACCATCATTCCCTACATCCAAAATGTAGATCTCCTCTATCACGAGGCAACTTTTCAAAACGACATGGCCGACCGGGCGGAACTCACCTTCCACTCCACCGCTCAGCAAGCAGGGGAAATTGCCAAAAAGGCTGAGGTGGACAAACTTCTGGTGGGGCATTTCTCGACACGATACAAAATCCTAGCTCCCGTATTGGAAGAAGCCAAACTGGCTTTTGAAAACACTGAGTTGGCACTGGAAGGTGAAGACTTTGAGGTGTGCTGATGGACTCAAAGTTTGAAAATAAGAAGAGCACTCTTTTCCTTGTCCTAGCAGGCATCTTCATCACCAACGCGCTCCTTGCAGAAATCATTGGGGTCAAGATATTTTCACTCGAAAAGCTGCTAAACACCAACCCTGCGCAGATTAGCTTCTTTGGACAATTTGTCCTGGATTTTAACCTTACTGCCGGGGTAATGCTGTGGCCGGCAGTCTTCATTACTACCGACATCATCAATGAATATTTTGGCAAAAAGGGCGTGCGTAAAATCAGCTTCCTCACAGCCGGTTTGATTTCTTTTGCATTTCTGATGATCTATGCCGTGACCGTACTCCCGCCCGCAGACTTTTGGATAGACATCAACGCTACAGATGATCAAGGCAACACTTTCAATATTGATTATGCCTTTAAATCAATTTTCAGGCAGGGGCTGGGAATTATCGTGGGGTCGCTGGTGGCTTTTCTTTTGGCCCAGCTATTGGACGTATTTGTATTTCAAAAACTGAGAAGAATCACGGGAGCAAAACAAATCTGGCTCAGGGCTACAGGCTCTACACTAATCTCTCAGTTCATCGACAGCTTTGTGGTTTTGATTATCGCTTTCTATGTCTGGGGCAACTGGCCATTTCAGCAGGTGATCGCTGTTGGTATCATCAATTACATCTACAAATTCTTCGTGGCGGTAGCACTTACTCCTTTGATTTACTTGGGGCATGCACTCATTGACAGGTATCTGGGTAAAGAAAATGCTGAACTCATGACCACCGAGGCGGCAGAGTCCAGCACATCTTTTTTATAGTATAGAATGCATCTTTTGGGAAGTGGATATGCAAACTATTAATAAGTTTGTGATATCAAAATTGTACTAGTTTATCTTGGAATACAACAATTTTCGATGAATGAGACGATTATACCGATTACTGGCCAAATATTATTGAGGAATAAAAAAATCTACCAGTTTGATCTGTTAAGAAAGAGGTTAATGGTATTCCAAATAGTGGCTAATAGCCAAATAAGGAAAATGGAAATAATTAGGAAATCTCGAAGAGAACCCACCTTGATAAAGGCGTGAAAGATGAAAAATAAATACGGAGATAATAGAAATATGGGAATCCAAGTTAGAAGCACAAATACTGCCCTCAGTCGCTCTGATTTAAAGCTGTTAAAGTGAACCAAGGAAATACTAGCGCAATACACCGAAATAGCAGTGACTTCAAGAATGAACAAATCATTTCCTCTCCAACTTATATTCAACATTAAGACCGACAGGGCTATATTAATAATGTACACGATTCTTTCACTATACTTTCTCATAACGAATGAATCTTTTCAATCGAAAACCGGTTCATCCCAACTCAAATCCTGCCGATAGATTATCTCTTCCCCTTGAATGATCAATGGGGAGTGAATGTTGTTTTCATAGAGCTGGCCAGTACCAAGTCCCTGGTGACCGACATAGTCAAACTCAGCGGTAAACTGACAGATGGCGTTGAGGCCAATGTTGGATTCGAGGGCAGAGGTGATCCACCATCCAATATTCATTTCTTCTGCCAGGTCAATCCACTCCCGTGTGGCTTTGAATCCACCGAGCAGCGAAGGCTTTAATACGATGTATTGCGGCTGAATGGTGCGCAACAGCTCCCTTTTTTCATTCAACCCAAAAACAGCGATTAGTTCTTCGTCCAGGGCCACGGGCACTTTGGAGCGCTTACACACCAACTGCATGGCTTGTAACTGATGGGGCATAATAGGCTGCTCAATAGAATGCAGATCCAGATCGGCCAGTGTATCAAGTTTCTTCAGCACCTCCTGGGTAAGGAAGCCGCCATTGGCATCCACCCTAAGGATGAGCTTTTCTTTGCCATGCTTTTTCCTGATTCGCTTTAGGAGTTTATATTCTGTCTCGAAATCAAGGGCAGCGATCTTCATTTTGATGCACTTAAACCCTGCCTTGAGTTTTTCTCCTATTTGGTTTTGCATAAAGTCCTCGTCACCCATCCATACCAGGCCGTTGATAGGAATCCCAACCTCCTGTGTAGAAAATGTATTATGAAAAACGAGCCTCTTTCCTCCATTGATCAGATCAAACAGGGCTGTCTCCAATGCAAAACGGATGGAGGGCCTGTTAAGCTCCACTACTCGCTTGACCAAGGGATACACATCCTCGGGACTCGAGGGTACGGGCTCCTTCTTCAGCTGTTTGGCCAGGTACTCAAGTTCCAGATCAAAATCTACGGAATGGTCAAAACTCAATCGCTCAATGATACTTACTTCCCCGAGTCCATACACGCCAGGGTTGTCGGCATCATATAGTTTGATCATCCATGAGTCCTTCGTCTTGAGCACACCTCGCGATGTACCCGCATCAAATTTAAACTTCAGGACATGCTTGCAATATTTTAGTGTCAGCGACATGCAATAAAAATAATCATTCGCTACGCATTGCCATGGGAAAAAGTGAATTTTGAACTCTGAAAATTAAGACGGATGGATTCAGACCTTAGTCAGTACCAATACGACCTACCCAACGATCGAATTGCCAAGCACCCTCTTGATCAGCGTGATGCCTCGAAGCTCCTCATATATAAGGAAGGCGAAATCACTCATAAGAGGTTTTCAGATGCGTTAGATTACCTCCCTTCTGGTTCTACGATTTTTTTCAACAACACCAAGGTCATAGCCGCTCGACTTTATTTTTTCAAACCTACCGGAGCCAAAATTGAAGTGTTTCTTACTGAGCCGATGGCTCCCTTCACTGATTTTCAGCAAGCATTCGGTGCGACTAAATCATGCATGTGGAAATGCATCATTGGCAACCTCAAAAAGTGGAAAGACGGGGAAGTGCTTTCCATGAAAATGGATCAAACACATCTGACCGCTTCACTAGAGGACAGAGGAAACAATCTTGTGCGATTTGAATGGGAGGACCAAGTGCCCTTTTTGGAAATCGTCGAGCAGGCTGGCCACGTCCCATTGCCGCCCTATCTCAATCGTGAAGAAGAGTCAGAGGATAAGGATCGATATCAGACGGTATTTTCAAAGCTAGAAGGCGCGGTGGCAGCCCCTACCGCAGGCCTGCATTTTACAGAAGAAGTCCTTAAGGAAATAGATACTTGTGGCATTTTGAGAGATGAGCTGACGCTGCACGTGAGCGCAGGAACATTTCGACCGATCAAAACTGAAAAGTTTACCGACCATGACATGCACAACGAGAAAATCATCATTCGTAAACAAAACATAGAAAACCTGCTCGCTGCGCCCGGGCCAATATTCTGTGTAGGAACCACAGCATTGCGAACGCTGGAAAGCCTCTATTGGTATGCTGTGAAATTGACGGAAAACCCTGAGGCTACCTTCAAGATCGAAAAAGAAGATCCTTATCTGAGGCCTAACGCACCGTCACGATCCGAGGCTTTACAAGCACTGCTGGAAAAATTCGATCGGGAGTCTGTGAACGAGTTGCACGGAGAGACAGAGATTTTCGTCTATCCGGGCTATGATATCAAAATAGTGGACGGGCTGTTCACCAATTTTCATATGCCGGGCTCTACATTGATACTCTTAGTGGCGGCCTTTGTTGGTGAGGATTGGAAGAAGATTTATGATGAAGCCCTGGACAATAATTATCGCTTTTTGAGCTATGGCGACACTTCTCTACTTTTCAGGAATAAAAACGGGAAACTGGTAAACCCCTCCTCCAAACGAGCCGTAATAAAAGACATTTCCTAGTTTGATTTTATTAAGGCTCAAGTCTGGCGATTTGGGTCTTTTTTTTTGATTACTCCGAAGTAGCCTTTTTGTCCTCCGAGAGTTCCTCCACCTTTTTGGTAAGCTCTTCGATCTTCTTTTGTGTACGGTCAAACTCATGCATGATAATGTCTCGTATCACCATGTCGTCGGCTTTGGTGTCCTTGTGATGCAGTTCGTTCATCGTGTTGACCACTATCGCGATGAAAATATTGAGTGTGGTATAGGTCGCTATCAATATGAACGGGATGAAGAAGAAATAAGCATACGGCATTTCGTCCATCATAGGCCGTGCGATTCCTGATGACCAGCTCTCCAGGGTCATTACCTGGAATAGGGTGAACATAGAGTCTCCGATATCACCAAACCACTGCGGGAATGCTTCACCATAAAGGTTAGTGGCCAAAACAGCGAAAATGTAAAATACCGTGACCAACAAGATCGAAATCCACCCGATACTTGGGATAGACTTAATCAACGCTTCTATGATGATACGCAGCTTGGGTACGTTTTTTACCAGGCGCAGGGTTCTGAGAATACGCATGGTCCTGAATACAGAAAACGAACCAGCCGTAGGTACAGCAGCCACTGCCACGATCACAAAATCGAAAATATTCCAGGCATCTTTGAAAAACCGAAAACCAAAGGCGTATAGCTTCAGAACAATCTCTATGGCAAATACCACCAGGATTGCATTGTCCAGAAAGTCAAACCATTGACCATAGCTGGCCATCCATGCACGGGACGTCTCCATCCCTATGGTGACACTATTCAACACAATAAGTGAGACAATGAAGTGCTGGAACCTGTCGCTCTCTAAAAACCTACCTAATTTTACTCGATGACCTGCCATGATTTTGCTACAAAGCTAACGGAAAGAATGCCTATTGAAAATCTTTTGATGGTTTGAAATTAGTCATTCTAATTGATAGTCAAAATTCACAAAGGGATATTAATCTTAGTCTTCGTGATTTAATATTTCCTTTACGTTCTTTCGGATTTTTACAGTAAGGTGATCCAATGGTAAATCATTGATATCCGTACCAAATGGATCTTCGATTTCTTCTGCGATCAGCTCCAGACTAAAAAGAAAATAGAAGACAGGAAGCACAATCAGGGTCGTCCAATATCCAAACTGCCATAGCAAGCCAAAGGGCAAAGTAAAGATGTAGAAGAAGATAAACTTCTTGATAAACATGCTGTAAGAATAAGGGATAGGCGTGGTATGGATACGCTCACAAGCACCGATGATGTCGGTATAGCCTTTGAGCTCCTTGTCCATCATGAAGTATTCAAAGTCACTGATAGCGCCCTGTTCCTTCATGGCTTTCACCCGATTGTACATCAGCTTGTTGATGTGATTCGGCTGGTGGTCGCTATTCATGATCCCCTTTTTTACTTCTTCGTCTTTTATGGTCATTTCACTCACGTCCTTGCTTTCACGCAGGTGTTCTTTCATGGCCACCACGACATTGGGGATCATCTCTGCAAAAAAGTCAACGGTTTCTTTGTCTTTGGCAAAGGTGTTGATCTTGATGGCGAGGTTTCGGGTGTCATTTACCAACTGGCCCCAGAGCTTTCGCCCCTCCCACCAACGATCGTAGGCTGTATTGGTACGTAGCACCAAAAACAAACCAAGGAATATCCCCAGAATCGAATGAAATGTAAGAATGCCGGGATAGTGAAGTTGCAAAAGATCCAGCACTACATACTCAAGTGCAACGGTAAAAATCGTCATTGCGACGAGCATGGGTGTCAGGCGCCTGATTACATAGCGGCTGTAAAAATTGAACACCAACCAAGATTTGGGATTGTAATTGATCATAAAATGAAAAGGGCTTGGGCGTAAGTGTCTAATATAGCGATAGTTGATGCAAAATCGCAAGTGCTGGTTGAAAGCATTGAATTGAATTTACCTCTGGCTCAATATCGAGCTACACAAAAATAGAAATTTCTGGCAGGCAGGGACTATTCATCTTTTCAATTATTTTTCTCATTTTTTATGATTTTCACAATCTATATATGTTATGACAAATCGGTTCGTGTTAACTTTCAATCCATTTTGAGATTATGAACCGTGATTACCACCTAATGATTTACCGTTTTCTAATCATTCTTGTAGTTTCCTTCGTAGGTACAGTATGTGTTGCTCAGCAAGGAGATTTATTCCTAACCCATCACAGTCTCGATAAAGAAGGACTCGATAACTCCAACAGCCAGATTGCCTTCAACAGCATGGGACAAATGTACATAGCCAACCGATCGGGTGTATTGGCGTATGACGGTCGACAGTGGGATTTTATCGCAACACCAAGCGCTGCTTTGTCACTCACATTTGACGATAGGGACAATCTTTACGTAGGATGTGTGGATGATTTTGGTAAAATCGAGGTTAAAGACAGAAAATACCAGTTTGTATCACTCGACCCGGACAAACACGACGAAGAGATCTACTTCAAAACCGTGTTCTTTGGTGAAGATGTCTACTTTCTCAGTGAAGAAAGCCTGCTTCGCTACAATACCCGCCTAAAAAAAACAAACCTGCTTTACCTCGATGATGACGAGGACTTTTTCGATAATCTTTTTGTAATTGATAGTGCAATCCATATCCAGACCAACGACAGCCTCTATTTATTTCAAGGCGATTCATTGACCGGTAGTCATATCATCTCCCCCGATAGCAGTTCTTTTTTGTTTTTTAACAAGCACCCCACAAGGGACCGATATGTAGTAGGTACTACCAATAACCAGGCATTCATTTACAGAAGGGGAAAATTTCACGAATGCAAAGTGTCTGAATTTCTGGAAGAAAATGAGTCTTTCATTACTGACGGCATGTGGCTCAATTGGAGATACTTTGCTCTGAGCACCCTGGAAAATGGCTGTATACTCTACGACAACCGAAACTCCAAGATCGTAGAGGTCATCAACCAAAGCAAGGGACTGCCTGACAATCAAATCCAGGCCATTGGTGTGGACAAGGAAGAAGGGTTATGGATATCACATAGTTATGGACTTTCGCGAATGGAAATTAGCATACCATTTCGTAGTTTCTCCAATTTCAACGGACTCGAGGGGCATATCTACGAACCCTATTTCTACAAAAGAAACCTATATGTAGCCACGAGTGAAGGAGTCTTCAAACTAGAAAAGGAAGACACCTACAAGAGTACCGTCTACTATGTAGAAAAGAAAACGTCACGCTCTCGCACAGCCACAAAGCCAGCTCCACAGCCTCCGGCCGATACCGGAAAGAAGAAAAAGAAATCAAAAAAATCTAGGAGGAAATCGAGCCAGCAGGCCTCCACAGCCACTAGGACTACTACCGTACAACGCCCGACTAAAAAAACATATGAGCGGAAGGTGAAGAAGGAACTGGTGAGTTCCGAGTGGGTGTATAAAAAAATAGAAGGGATCAACTCAAAGGTTGAGCGGTTCATCGAATACAAAGGCCGTCTCTTTGCTGCCGGAGTGAGTGGAGTGTTTGAAATCACTGAAGAACTTGCAGAGCTGGTGATCCACGAACCGATTAAGTTCATAGAAATAGAAAAGAAGAGCGATCGACTGATTGTAGGCACTCTCTACAATGAAATCAAGCTGTACGAGTTGGACGGCGACTTCTGGATCGAATCTGATAATCTAAACCTTCATGGAGATCTGGTGACTGCCGCGTATCACGATGTAAGTGGCCGAACATGGTTTGTGACACCTAACGCCCTTCTGGAGTTTAAGGACTTCACTGCCGAAAACCTTGAGTACAACTCCTATCGATACAAGAATCAATTTGCTGACAATGCCAAGCTGGGCTATATCAATCGTCAGCTCTACCTGATCAACTCAGAGGGTTACTTTTACCTTCATACCGGACTGAAGGAAATGGTTGAAGACACAGTGCTGATGCAGACCATCGGTAAGCCCGTAAAGCACCTCAAACAAACCAAAGGCTCAAATAACATCTGGGTTTTCAATGGGGAAAGTTGGTTTATGATCCATCGTGATGGAACACCGGAGGAAATGGACGTATTCAGCCTCTTTCCTGACATGACCCACGTGGCATATTTTGGCAAGTGGCATTGGCTGGTCAATAAATCTGAAGAAGTGCTGCAGCATGACCAGGCCATCTCAGATACCCTCATCAACCACAATAAGATTTTTTATAAGAATATATCCAACAAAAAAGGCGCAATCAAGTTGGCGGACAACCTGACTTTTGAGCATGATGAAAACTCGATCCACCTGGAAATATCACGACCTGACTATCGAGGCACCTTAAAGCCTGAGTACCAATACAAACTATCGGGCCTCAACAGTGAGTGGTCGGCCTGGACAGATAGAAACTACTTTGACTTTCCCATTCTTCTTCCCAACAAATACAAATTGCACGTAAGATCCAGGGACGCCTTTGGCAATATAGAAGAGGCGCCCACCATAGAGTTTTTGATCAAAAAGCCGTATTGGCAGACCACATGGTTTACCGGGCTGCAGATTTTAGTGATGGGTATACTTGTAATCACTTCGATAATAGTCAACCGTCGATCCAAGTCTAAATACGTGATCGTGACGGAGGGTCTGACAATCTTGACTATAGTCATGATCATCGAATTCTTACAAAACTTTGTGGCCAGTAACCTCAACATCAAAAGTACCCCGGTGGTCGATCTGGGTATCGATGTAGCCATCGCCTTGTGTGTATTTCCCTTGGAGCAGTTTTTGAAAAAGGTCATGAAAGCCGAGAACAGAGGCAAGGGACTGGAGGGCGCGGGTGTACTAGACCTAATCGGAATCTCTACCTCTAAGAAGAAAAAAGAGGACACCAAGGCCGATGAGGACAAAAAGCCCGCTAAGAAGACAGCGGCCAAGGCCAAGAAGACTACAAAGTCAAAAAAAGCTTAAGATCGATCCAGGCTGTATTTTCCTCCGCCAAAGAGCGCAATCGCCACAAAACCACTAAGGAATAGCAACGCTTTTTCTTTGGTACCAAAAGAGTCACCGGCATGCACTATAAAGGCCGCTACGGTCATAGTGATAATTGTCGGCAGGGCCATCCACTTGGTTTTGTAGCCGAGCAATACCAGCACAGGACAGATCAGCTCCCCGACTACTGTCAATACCAGGGACGGCAGTTCACCCAGCCCGATGGGATTGGCAAATCCAAAGTCGCCGTTGATTAGTTTCATAAGTTTGGGAAAGCCGTGAGTCATCATCATGACTGAAAAAGACACACGCAAAAAAAGGAGTCCAATATGATTCATAACATAGCTGATTAATCGCGCCGTAATATATCCTAAATCCGCTGAAAGCAAAACAGTTTTTTTGTTTCCGGTTCCAACCTGTGAAGAGCCTTGTGTGTCTTCAGAGTATGCAAAACAAAAACAAGGTATTTCGATCTGTTCTGCCTATTGTCGGTGCCATCCTTGCCATCTGCCTGTTGCTGTTTTCTTGTGAAGACACAGATCACCCCAAATCATTTGAGGAATTTATCGTAGGCACGTGGACACCTAATCAGGACAACTCCCCTGGTGACGGGACATTTCGCAATCAACATCGAATGGTTTTTGGACCCGACGGATATTTTGAAACGAACCAAGTAGTGATCGATCCACAAAATGATTTTGAAATAGTCGGCTATCTATCACTCCAGGTCGGCACCTATGAAGTGATTGATGAAGTAGTCAAAATACCCGGGTTTACTTCCTATATACGTCCCGACGAGAGTGCAGACTACACCGATAGAAATAATCTGATAGAAGAATATAGTACCACGGAGGTAGCAGATTTGCTTTTCACCCAAAAAGACGATCACCTAATCTATCATATTGATTGTCATCCAGGAAATTTAAGCTGTATGGCATATCAGGTTATTTATTACCGACTGTACTAGCTACAGCAGATCATTGGCCAGATTCGCCAGTTCAGATCGTTCTCCTTTCTCTAGTGTCACATGGGCAAAAAGCTCCTGCCCCTGAAGGCGATCCACCAGATAGGAAAGCCCGTTACTCTGGGAGTCGAGGTATGGCGTGTCGATCTGGTTGATATCGCCGGTAAAGATGATCTTGCAGTTTTCGCCTGCCCGTGTTATCACTGTTTTCACTTCATGAGGAGTCAGATTTTGGGCTTCGTCCACAATGAAATAAATGTTTGATAAGCTTCGTCCTCGTATATACGCCAGGGGCGTAATGAGCAGCTTTTCCTGGTTAACCATCTCGGTCAGACGGCTGTACTCTTTGTCGCTCTCCTTATATTGGTTTTGGATGTACTTTAGATTGTCCCAAAGCGGTTCCATATAAGGATTGAGCTTTGATTTGATATCACCGGGCAGATAGCCAATATCCTTGTTGCTAAGCGGCACGATAGGTCTCGCCAAGAATATCTGCTTGAAGTTTCGTCGCTGCTCCAGTGCGGATGCCAGGGCCATTAGCGTCTTACCAGTACCCGCTACTCCGGTTATTGCCACAAGCTTCACATCAGGATTATTCATGGCATGAATGGCAAATGCCTGCTCTGCATTTTTGGGTTTGATGCCGTAGACCGCACGCTTTTCTACATGAGTCACATTCTCATCAACCGGGTTGTAATAGGCGAGCGCTGAGTTTTTTGGACTTTTCAGTATGTAGTAGCAGTTGTTTATTGGCTCCTCCTTGCCCAGAGCTCGCTTGGCAGTGATGGCTCCTTTCTTGTAGAGATCATCTATAGCGGCGGCTGTTACTTTGTCGACGGTACTCTTGCCCAGCGTCGACATGGTTTCGACGTTTTTGATCTTGCCGGTCTCATAGTCCTCGGCGATCAAGTCCAGCGACTTGGCCTTGAGTCGAAGGTTGATGTCCTTGGAGACCAGGATCACCTTTTTGCCTTTTTCCTCCTTTTTAAGTTTTAATGCAGCATTCAGGATTTTATGGTCATTTTTTCGATCGCTGAAGAGCATCTCTGCGTCATAGTCCGGTTTGGCAGTAGAATGAAGAAGCACCTTTAATTTCCCCTTAGAATTCCCATTAAGTGGAATCCAATCCTGCAGCAGGTTCTCCTTGGCCAGGCCATCCAAAAGACGTGCAAATTCCCGGGCTTCAAAGTTGATGGTGTCGTTTCCTTTTTTGAAATTATCCAGCTCCTCAAGTACCGTGATCGGAATGGCCACATCGTGTTCGGCGAAGTTCATGATCGAGTCATGTGCAAACAAAATGACCGAGGTGTCGAGGACGAATATCTTTTTTTGAGTTGATTTTTTTGCCATGTAGAAGTGAATTGTAGTTGTGGGTAATTTGAAATAAAATGAGGTAAACTACAAGCAATCAAAAACATTATGTCGGAAGAAATGACGACACTCCGGTCACTTGTTGACCCAGGCCCTGCGCAGAGCAATTTGCTCCTCGGTCGCATCGTGTTCTATATACAAATCATCGTCTGTCGTGATCTGAATGTCTACAGCTTTTGCAGACAATTTTTTCTTTTTTAGCCTGCCTTTTTCGTCCTTTCTTAGCACAATAGCTGTGATCTCATCTCCTACCTGGTGGCGATCCTTGAAAGCCTGAAATTCCTCCTCGTAGTTTTCGATATCAATATCCACTCCATCAAACTGCACGATGATATCCCCCTCCTGATAGCCCATTTCCTTACCAAAGACATTCATGGCATCTATGTAGTTGATCACCAATCGATTGTCCTCTTCATTGACTCCCCAGCTGATATGCCCAAGGGACAACTCCCGATACTTGGTGGATTTTTCGTAGGTGAGGCCCACTTTTTCAAAAAACTCCCCGTAAGGAATTGGTGTTGATCCCTCGACATAGAGGGAGAAAAAACTTCGGATCTCCGGGTACGTCATATCCGTGATCTTGTCAAAAAGCTCATCATCTTTGAAGGATCTGTCCTTGCCGTATTCTTTGGACAGGTCAAGGATCATATCCTGCACCCCGTAGCTGCCTCCGGAAAGCTCTCTGAGTCGAATATCAAGTGCCATTCCGATCAGGGCCCCTTTTTGATACACATTGTAGTATTGCGACTTGGTTTCGTCCAGGCAGTTTTCACTGAGTACTGTAAAAGGCAGCAATTCACTAAATCGCTTCGACTCCTGTATTTTGCCCAGGAGCACGCGCATGTAGGTGTTGATGCTCATCTCACCGTACTTGACCTGGGCGAGCCCGGAGGCATATTCTGTCAGCCCTTCATACAGCCAAAGGTGTTTCGACATTTTCGGATTGATAAAATCAAAATTGCCGATCTCTTCAGAGTGAATATTGAGCGGAGTGACGATATGAAAAAACTCATGTGCCGATACGTCACGTACCAGCTGCCCCAAATAAAAAGAGCTCATTTCCTTCAATGTATACATTGAACTATAAGAATGCTCCAGTGCACCGATTTTCCCAGACCTGGTCCAGGTGTTCGTCAAATAAATCAAATAAGCATAATTGTCTACAGGCAGTGTGTCTCCGAGATAGGCCTTTTGGGCCTCCAGGGTTGGTTCGATCTGACTCCTGATATACTCTGCAGAAAGCACCTTTCCGGGTGAGTACACCGAGATCAGGATCTCAGCACCTCCAATCTCAAACGTGACAGTATCAGGCACACAATACATGATCGGTCCATCCGCCAGGTCGAAATAATTTCCGGCGGAAAACTGATCCGTCTGTGGGTCGATGGTTCTTTTCGCCAGGGCTGAGGCACCAAACATCTCCTCTGCATGTTTGAATTGTGCGGAATAAGGCAGATTCTTTTTTCCTTCCAGGTATCCAAAAAAGCCGAAGGTGTTGATGACAAAATTCTTCCCCTCCTCGATATTGGTGCCGGCCGGCTCGAAAATGACATTGCCTTGCCTGGTGTCATAGGTATCTTCTACCCAATAAGAAATTTGTGATAGCTTTTTGGCATCATGGATCAGCCAGCGATTCATCGAAATAGAATCCACCTGCAATTCCCGACCTTTTTTGTCCAATGCCTTGAAATCCGTCAAAAACCGTCCAAAATCATAGATGCTGTAGGTACCCGGTACGATCTTAGGCATATGGAACTCGATGGAATCCTGTCGCACGCGTGGCACTTTGCAGACCACTTTTACCTTGTCATCCACCACTTGAGTAAGGTCTACACTAGCCTCATACCTTTGACCGGAGAGCCAGTGGGAAGAACAAACAAGTGCAAAAAGAAGAAGGCAGTTTTTCATGGTCATGTTATGATCCGCAGAACTAAAATAGAAAAGTAGGAACGGCTTGCAACCATTATTGTGATGAATGGCTCATTATCTTTCTACAATCTCACCATAAACATAATTGAAAGGATCGATCTCAAACTCCCGGCTCGATTTTATTTTCAGCGTAGTGGTTTTTCCTTTGAGCCAAAAGGTTTCAATCTCTTCGGTCGAGCCTTTATAGGTTTTGATGTCGAGGTAAATTTCATAAGGTTGGTCCGTATGCTGGGTAAAGGCCAGCTCATAGTTTTTACCCGTTTTGGTCACAGAGTAGGTCACCCGTGGTGCTCCCGGTATCATGAGCCACTGGCGAAAAAATTGATTCAGCTCCTGACCAGACACCTGCTCTGCAACTGCAATAAAATCCCCCGATGAGGCATTTTGATATTTATAGGTTTGGTAGTACCTCCTGATTATATCCCAAAAAACTTGCTCACCGACACGGTGTCTGAGGTTTCGCAGCAGCAAGGCTCCTTTTTCATAAACCAGAGGGCTTAGGATGTTTTGAAGCCGGCCTATCTCATCGATATAAATCGATTGGTCGGGGTACTTTCTCTCATATCGGTTTATCTTTTTTTCATCCTGCACGACTTTCTTTTGCAGGCTTTCATGGCCCAATGTCTGCTCGACGTAGTAGTATTCGCAAAACTCAGCAAAGCCCTCACTCACCCAAACGTCATTCCATGAGGCCTCAGAGACGGCATTGCCAAACCACTGATGCCCCATCTCATGAGCGATCAACCCTCCAATGGCTTGAGTCCCGTTGATCCTTTTTTCGTCATAAAAAATGTTTCCCGCATTTTCCATACCCGCATACAAGGTCTTGGACTCGACATGGTCTAGTTTGGAAAAAGGATATTCTCCCATCCGTTCAACCAACAGCTTGTAAATGTCCTTGGCCTCTGCAAAATCCTGAAAGCCCTCCTCTCCGGTATCCTTGTAAACCCACACCGTAGAAAATCCCTCATCATCAAGCTTTTTGGTAATGAATTCAGCCACGCCAATGACCATCACCTTGGTAGGAATAGGCTTCGTTTCATGCCAGTGAGTCGTTCTGATCCCATCATTGACTTGATCGGAGATCAAATTCCCATTGGCTACTACATCGTACTTTTCGGGTACTGATACGATGAACTCACAGGTCGCCTTCTCCAAAGGATGATCCACCACAGGCAGCCAGTAGTGTGCTCGGTTAGGCCAGTGGTCGGCAAAGAACGTCCTGCGACCGTACTCGTTCCTGGCGATGATCAGACCATTTTCCGGTATACCGGAATACTGGATCTCCACCAGGGCAGTATCACTAATGTTCATTGCCTCACCCAGTTCGATCGTCAGCGTTTCACCCTTTTGATCAAACTTTGCCTTAGCGCTGTTCACTTTCACATCAGACACCCGCATACCGCGACCTGTGGACTCGGAGTTGGCATGAAGATCCAAACTCATTTTCTCTTGATGTCCGTTGGGGAAATTGATAGAAAGCCCGGCATTCACCATGATTTGATAAGAGGTATCGCTGAGCTGTACGGCAAACCGATAATGAGCAATATCGAAATACTCAAGCGAATCCCTGTACGCATGACTACTCAAGGACAGTAACAAAAAGAGTAGGGTAATCTGTACGGGCAATGTTTTTACACTTGTGAAATGATTTGTCATAAATATTTAGTTCTCAAACAAAAGTGAAAAATCAGGATCGAGCTTCCTGGCAGCCCGGATGGTTTGGTTCATTTCCCGGGTACGGCCTAGTGAACGATAGCTCAGCGCCCTGATTTCATAAAGCCTCAGGCTGTCCGACCATATTTCGCCGGACCAGGCCACTGATTTGATGGCCTCCTCATACTGCCGGAGCTGGAGGTGCATTTCGGAGACTTTCAAGAAATATTTATAGTGTTGCACAGGGATCATCTGGGCATTGATGACTACCGGATAGGCCCGGCCAATGGTCACTTCGTATTCTTCTGCCGCCTTTTCCACACATAGCTCGTAGTGATTGAGTGCCTGCTCATATTGACCCAAGTCCTCATAGAGAGTACCTACTTCAAAATAGAAACCGGAACTAGTGTATCCGTATAGCCTCACCATTTGATAGATCTCCAGAGTTCGTTTGTACTGGCCCAGTCCCTGGTGGGCCTTGGCCATTTTGAGCAGGTAATTGATGGTTGTGCTCACAGAGTAGTCGCTGAGTACGTTATAGTATTCAATCGCCTGTTCAAACTCACCTTGCTCAAGGTAATCATCCGCTTTATCCCTAATGTCATAGACCAGGTCTTCTTTAAAGTCGCGCATGTCCGATTCCTCGATATAGAAGCGCCCCATGTCCTCCATCAGATTTAGGCTGGCCACCAGGTTGCCCTCCTGTTTTTTATTCACCGCTTTATCAAAAAACTCCCGACGCTCACTCAGGATCTTGGCCAGCTCGGCAGCTCGGTGCTCCTCTATAAAATACAATCCCGTCTTGATGATCGCAGCGATGGCAAAAGCAAATAGAAAGGCATAGCCGGTAGCGACCAGGTTTTCCCTTGAGGAGAAGCGAGGTTTGCGGTAGACTGGAGGCCGGTACCGATAGTGCTCTACGGGACTGCCTGTTCTTATTTTTTGAGCGGCTGTCTGCTCACCGTAGCGAAGCAGCATATCATAATTGGAGCGTGTGTAGCTGTTGGAGAGGGTCTGATAGGCCGTATTGATTTCTTTGAAAATCTCCTCCATATACGCATCCCCGCCATGACGATCCGGGTGATATTCTTTGGCCTTTTCCTTGTAGGCGGCCTTGATCTCGTCCTGGCTGGCTAATCTGGAAATGCCCAATATGTCGTAGTAGTTGGCCATGGCATGCAGGAGATAACATCAAAGAAAACGAATCTCCAGCGAAAATGATATTCCCATTCGCTACATATCCGACAACTTGAGGATTGTGTTCCAGTTTCGGGTGGTCATCCGGATTTTCAGCTTTCGCTCAAAAAAGTTGTTGTCCATCTTAGACTTTCCGATCCCCTCCGCATATTTCATGAAAATACAGGGCCATGAGATCTGAAACTCGTCAGCACCTGTATCATGTTTCTCCAGGTCAGCAACGTTTGCTTCTTCAGGCTCTTCGTACATATACCCTACGTACAGGGCCTTGGTCTCCTGATCAGGTGTCAAAAAAGGGTTGAGATTTGGAATCTGCTTAAAATCCTCTTGTACCAAAACCAGCGTGGGCACTTCAAACCCAAAGCCATCGAGTATTATCTTTTCGATTTGCAGCGCTACTTTTTGAAGATCAGATTCCTCAGAGTCAAATGCAATATTTCCACTTTGGATGTAGGTCTGGGCATTTTCAATACCTCCCTTCGCCAAAGCGGCTTTTAAGTCTGCCATCGGGATTTTTTTCTGGCCACTGACATTGATACCACGGAGTAGTGCGATGAGTTTCATGGAGTTGGTTTAGATGTATGAAGCTTGGGCCGACAATTTAATGACACTTTCGATTATTTTTGCTCATCGATTAAATCCAATAAATGATGACTAAAATAAAGCTTGCAGCACTTTCATTACTTTTTGCATTTTTCAGTTCTTGCGATAAGAACAACAACCTCAGTCTTTTTACCCTTCAGGACGACCTGACGCTAGGCTTTCAGGTCAGTGAACAGATCGCCGGGGACCCTACCTCATACCCGATCCTCCCAGAGTCAGAAAATCAGGAAGCCTATGACTATTTGAATGCCATCACCAATCAAATTCTCAACTCTGGAGAAGTCGCCTATCGAACGGAGTTCGTCTGGGAAATGCACATCATCAAGGACGACAATGTGCTAAACGCATTTGCCACCCCCGGGGGCTACATTTATGTGTACAGCGGACTGATCAAATACCTGGACAACGTAGATGATCTCGCTGGAGTATTGGGTCATGAGATTGCCCATGCAGACCTGAGGCACAGCAGCCGACAGCTTCAGCGAAACTATGGCGTCACCATATTGCTGAGCATCCTCCTGGGAGAAGACCCAAGCACGCTGGCTCAGTTGACCGCCCAAATAGCCGGTAGCCTTGCAGGGCTGTCCTTCAGTAGGGAGTTTGAGTCTGAGGCAGATGCCCGATCGGTGGAGTACCTGGCAGCGACTGACTATGCCTGCGATGGGGCTGCTTCCTTCTTCGAAAAACTGGAAGCCTCAGGGGCCGGATCCTCCCAACCAAAATTTCTAAGCACACACCCCCCTTCGGATGAAAGGGTCACAGAGATAGATGCCAAGGCAGAAAGTGAAGCCTGTGACACTACGCTCAGTGATGACAATACCGATGGCATGACCTATGCCGAATTTCAAGCACTCTTGTAGACATGGTGCTCACTCCGTCATTTCTTCATCTGGATAGACATAACTCTTGAATTAATCGTCTAGTTTTGCCGTTTGAAATTTTGAGCAAATGATATTAAGCGAACAGGAAATCGTAAGACGACAGGCCAGAGAACAACTCCTCCAGGCCGGCATCGATCCCTACCCATCTGAGAACTTTGACGTAAACGTCACAGCAGCCGAAATCCACCAGAACTACGAAAAGCAGAAAATAGAATATAAAAACATTTCTATTGCGGGTCGTCTGATGAGTCGTAGGATCATGGGGTCTGCTTCATTTGCTGAAATACAAGATTCCACAGGTAGAATCCAGATCTACCTGAGACGTGACGATATTTGTCCTGAGGAGGACAAGTCCCTATACAACAATGTCTTCAAAAAAATGATGGACATCGGGGACATCATCGGGATCAAGGGATACGTCTTTACCACTCAGGTGGGTGAAATCTCCATCCATGTTACTGAGCTTAAGCTCCTCACCAAATCACTGAAGCCCCTTCCCATCGTTAAAGAAACGACAGACGAAGAGGGGAACAAAAAAACACATGACGCTTTCACCGACCCGGAGCTGCGATACCGCCAGCGATATGTCGACCTGATCGTCAACCCTGAGGTACGTGAGACTTTCGTCAAAAGGACACAACTGGTCAACTCCATGAGAGGCTACCTGGCCGATCGTGGGTACCTGGAAGTCGAAACACCCATTTTGCAGCCTTTGTATGGTGGAGCGGCAGCGCGCCCTTTCAAAACCCACCACAATACCCTGGACATGACCCTGTACCTGCGGATTGCCAACGAACTCTACCTTAAGCGTTTGGTTGTAGGCGGTTATGATGGTGTCTTTGAGTTTTCTAAAGACTTTAGAAACGAAGGGATGTCTCGTTTCCACAATCCGGAATTCACGCAAGTGGAACTATATGTAGCCTACAAGGATTATAACTGGATGATGGATTTGGTAGAAGAAATGGTCGAAAAAGTGGCTATGGATCTACACGGTACGACCGAGGTTCAGGTGGGAGAAAACGTAATCAATTTCCAGAGGCCCTGGAAGCGCTTCACCATGTTTGAGGCTATTGAGCATTTCACGGGGATTGACATTTCTGAAATGGACGAGGCTCAATTGCGAGAAACGGCTAAGAAGCTCAATGTGCCTATCGACGAAACCATGGGCAAAGGCAAGCTCATTGACGAAATATTTGGCGAGAAGTGCGAAGGCCAACTGATCCAACCGACATTCATCACAGACTACCCAGTGGAGATGTCTCCTCTTGCCAAAAAACACCGTGATAAGCCGGGACTCGTGGAGCGGTTTGAGGCAATCGCCAATGGTAAAGAAATCTGCAACGCATTCTCAGAACTAAACGATCCAATCGATCAAAGAAAGAGATTTGAGGAGCAGCTAGAGCTTGGCAAACGTGGTGATGACGAAGCCATGGTACTTGATGAGGATTTCCTCAGAGCACTGGAGTATGGCATGCCGCCTACGGCCGGGCTGGGCGTGGGGATTGATCGTCTGTCTATGATGATGACCAATTCCAATTCGATCCAGGATGTGCTTTTCTTCCCACAGATGAAGCCAGAGGTAAAAGTACAAGCACTGACCGAATCACAATATGAAGAACTGGGAGTCGCGAGCGAACTGATCCCGATATTGCAAAAACTGAGTATGGTTACCAGGGAGCAATTTGCAGTAGCCAAGGACAGCAAGCTCTTCAATGATGTATGCGGCACAAGAAAAAAATTAAAACTGAAAGACGTCAAGAATCCTACTTTGGAGGACGTGCAGGGATGGATAGAAAAAGCAGGATAAAAAATGACAGCAATGCGCAATAGTTTTATCATCAGACAGGCCACCACAGAAGACATCTCCGCGATGGTCAAGGTGGGTGACAAACTCTTTGACAACAAAATCAAACCCCACAGGGCCAAGGAATTTCTCGATGACCCAAGACATCATATGCTACTAGCCTATGACAATGGCAAGGTGGTTGGGATGATTTCGGCATTTCACTACGTGCACCCTGACAAGGATCCTCAACTCTTCATCAACGAAGTAGGGGTGGTAGATGAATTTCAAAGCCAGGGAATTGGTCGTGAATTGGTGAAACATATGTGTGATCTGGGAAAGAAATTGGACTGCACATGCAGCTGGGTCACAACAGAATCTTCAAATGACGCGGCCATTAAATCCTATCTGGCTGCGGGAGGCAAGCAGGACGAAGAGAACATCGTTTTGATTGAGTTTTAAGCGGGTGTCAGTGGACATTGACTTCTTAGTAAAAACTTTAGAACTCCAGCCCCACCCTGAGGGAGGCTATTTCAAAGAAACCTATCGCAGTACTATTTCGGAAAACCTGGGCAATCCCTACAAAGGTGAGCGCAATCATAGCACTTGCATCTACTTCCTGTTGACCTCAGATAGTTTCTCAGCCTTTCATAAAATCCACCAGGATGAAATCTGGCACTTTTACCAGGGCAGCCCAATTGATTTGCATGTTATTTCTCCATCTGGTCTATACGAATGCATCAAAATTGGTCATGATTTTGACCAAGGAGAAGTTCCACAATATGTGGTGCCCGGAGGACATTGGTTCTCAGCAGAAGTTGCGGAGCCCGACAGCTATTCATTGGTGGGCTGTACAGTAGCGCCCGGTTTTGATTTTCAGGATTTCGAATTGGCCAATGCCGATCAATTAGCGGCTTTGTGCCCGGAGCAAACCCAGTTAATCAAAGCAAGGTGCAAGAACTGACCCAAGGTCAAAACCGAAGCGCAACAGAAAAGTCAAGCCTTGAGATCCCTTCTCGCTCGTCTTCTTCAAATTCTACGACATGGGTGCCGGTATCATCCTTGTACTTCATTTTCCCAAAGCTTCCCCCAAGTAAAGACATCTGAAGCCCCAGACCGAGCTTGTCTGACATCATGATGTTGTACCCAAAATCGAAACCCACTCCAAAAGTATCCCCGCTTATCTTGACCGGCGTATCGATCACCGCATCATTTCTCAACCCCAGATAGCCCATAGAAAAACCAATGAGCCATTCATTTTTGTTGGCATGGCTCTGATAGATCATGTTCATGGATGCCGCAGCAAAATGGTACTTGATGTTATCGGACAAGGTTAAATAGACCAGATTTCCATTATCATCCTGAGCGACAAAATCTCCGCTGTTCTTCGACTGAAAGAAATTGTATTTGACGCCAAAGGAAAAAAACGGCCCGGTCTGGTACATGAGGTCCACTCCCAGGTGGTAACCTGAGGTGAGCTTTTCCAAATAGTCCTTTAGGTCAGGCGAAATATCAGGGGGAAGGTCCGAAGTGATTTTTGACCAGCCACCGTACAATGATTTCCTCCATTTTCTTTCGAAGGGAGGTTTATTTTCCACTATCCCTTGTCTGGCCATTGCGGCCTCTACAGTCAAAGTGGATTCCTGCGAATCTGGTTTTATCTCCGTTCCCTCACTGTCCTCGTACCCGGAATCCTTCAGTATCATCGCCGAAATCTGGTGACAAGTACTCATGAAACTCGGTCGGATATGTTCAACGATTAGAAGTGCGGTGCCCCCTATTTTCCTGGCTTCTTCCTGGGCACAATAAACGACATAGTTGTAACTACACTGGGTCGTAAGCCCTGATTCACCAACAAATACATCACCGATCACCTCTGCTTCATCGGGAACCTCGGACTTGTCCTGATAGACCGGGAGCTCGGCATACTCTTTCGCCGGAGGATATGGCTTGATGGCATTGGTGACAATCTTTGGACTACAAGAGAAAGTACCTATCACGAGAAGCAACAGGCCGAAATGGTAAGATAATTTGTAATAATGCATGACGGTCAGGTTATTTGCGATAATAATCAATTTTGAACTTATCAGGGAAAATCCGGTGTGTCAGCATATTTAAACCCCGTCGGTTTGTAGGGATTTTGCAAGCCAAATTATTTTTCTATATTCGACTAAACATTCCACCAAACCAGCTAATTATCAATGTTATATCCCCCAAAAAGGGGAGATTTTAAGCGGAAAATCTTCTCAAGCCCCGGCTTAATAATGACCTCCCTTATTTTTCTTTCTTTTTTTTCATGCAATCATGAAAAAAGTCTGCTAATAAAAAATCTGGAACGCACAGGAAAAGTACTGACCGACCATCTCTTGTCTTCTCCCAATTTCATGAAATATGAAACAAAGGAGCTAAAGTCCATTCACTACGCAGAGGTTTGTGCTGCCTATGGGGCCATCAAATATGCCTGTGCGATCGACGACAAAAAACTCATAAAAAAGCTGATGAAACGGTATGATGAACTGGAACAGGATTCCCTAGCCTGGCAGGATCATCATGTAGACGGCAATGTCTATGGTATTCTTCCTTTCCAGTTTTTTGAAATCACAGGAGAGCCGGCTTATTTAAACCATGGTCTGTTTCTGGCCGACAACCAATGGGATAGCCTCAACCCCACGGGCATCACCTCACAGGCACGGTATTGGATCGACGATGTGTTTATGATCAGTGCATTGCAGGTAGAAGCTTACAAGGCTACCGAAATGCCAATGTATCTGGATCGTGCCGCACAAGTGACGGCTGCCTATATCGACAGCCTGCAGCAGTCGGATGGGTTGTTCTTTCACGGGCCTAATGCTCCTATCTATTGGGGACGGGGCAACGGATGGATGGCAGTAGGCATGGCCATTACCTTGACGGAATTACCCATAGACCATCCACAATACACGGCTATTACATCAGGCTATGCAAAGATGATGGAGGCACTGCTAAAGTACCAATCTGACGAAGGGCTTTGGCGACAGGTGATCGACTATCCAGAGGCCTGGGAAGAGACGTCTAGCACGGCGATGTTTGCCTATGCCATGAATGTAGGAATAAATCGAGGCATCCTGCCCAAAGAAAAGTACAAGAAAGCAGTACACCAAAGTTATGAGGCCTTGAAGTCACGCATCAATAAGAAGGGGGAGCTCACCGGTGTTTGTGTCGGTACCGGCCAATCTACAGACATCCAATACTACCTGGATCGCCCTACCGTAGACGGGGATTTTCATGGCCAGGCCCCAATGCTATGGTTGATCGAGAGTATGATTCTAACCGATGAGCGTTAGACCCAATTACTACGGACTCCTCATCCTGATTAGGCTCAACCTGCGGATAACTTTGGTTTTAATGTAGCTTTGACCTACACAAAACTCCAATCTATGAGCCAGGAAAGTGCAACACTAACTCTGAATGCCCCGGCACCTGTATTTTCGCTTGAAGATGTATTTGGTCGGTTGGTCGACTTGAAAGAGTACAAAGGGAAAAAAGTACTAATCGCTTTCTTTAGGCATGCCGGTTGCCCCTTTTGCAATGTCAGGGTACATAATCTTCAAAAAAGGTATGACGAACTCAAGGCACTCGACTTTGAAATGATTTTCTTTTTTGAGTCAACCAAAGAGCTTCTGTTGTCAAGTCATTTTCATGAAAGTATCTCACCCATACCGCTCGTATCGGATCCTGAAAAAGAGTGGTACAATGCTTACGGAGTGGAAACATCAGGATTGAAATCAGCCAAAAGCCACTTGACTTCTTTCTTCCAAACCGTATTTGAAGCCAAAAAGAAGAAACTCCCTGTACACTGGATGGCAGGAAAAGAATCCATCAGCACGATCCCTGCGGAATTCCTACTCAACGAAAATGGCTTGGTCAAGAAAGTACACTACGCCAAGGGTCTCCGGGATAGAATGTCTATTGATGTAATCCTTGAATTCGCTAAATCAGGCAAATAACATTACATGATTGTAGTCTTTTGATATACAATTGACTGATTAAATCTTCGTAAACTGCATAGTTAAAAAAGGCCACATGAATTCGACTATTCCGGTACTCATAGTCCTATTGCTTACTCTTGCCTGTTCGCCCAGCCCGAAAGAGGAGTACAAATACTCCGCAGACAATGGTGACGGCACCTTCACCAATCCCGTGATCCCGGCCGACTTTCCCGACCCGGACGTAATCCGTGTGGGTGACACCTACTATATGGTCAACACGACCATGTTTGTCTTCCCTGGTGTGACACTCCTAAAGTCCAAAGACCTGGTCAACTGGGAGTATTGCAGCAATGCCGTTCCCAGATTTGATTTTAGTCCATGCTATGATCTGGAGGGTTGTCATCGATACAGCCACGGCCAATGGGCGACGAGCCTAAAATACCATAATGGGAAATTTCACCTCTTATTCATTACCCTGGACGAAGGCGGATTTTACCTCACAGCCGATCAAGCCGAAGGGCCCTGGGATATAAGGAAATTGCCCAAGGGTTTTTATGATCCCGGATTATTCTTTGATGACGATGGCAAGGTCTATGTGAGTCATGGATATAGTGAGATTTCCATCACTGAGGTTGACAGTACCCTGGCTCCAATTAGTGAAGATTCCCTGGTTTTTGTGGGGGACATACGGCGGGGCCTGGAGGGTGCTCATGTCTACAAAATCGATGGTTATTATTATTTGTACTGTACCTATGGAGGATTGGATGGTTTTCAAGCAGCCCTTCGATCCAAAAATATTTATGGCCCGTATGAACAAAAAGTCGTCATCCGGGACACCACCGATGGGCCCAATTATGGTATTCACCAGGGAGCGCTGATCGAAACGCAGACGGGCAAATGGTGGACGATGCTATTTGTGGACAGCGGACCGTTTGGACGCTTTCCGTCCTTGCAGCCTGTCACCTGGGAAGACGGATGGCCGATGGTGGGCGTAAATGGAAAGGCCGTGACAACCCACCGAAAACCCAATGTGGGAAGCGAGCACCTAGTTACCGTTCTTCCGACTTCAGATTATTTTGAAAGCACCCAATTAGGAATGCAGTGGGGCTGGAACCACAATCCCGAGCCCACAAAGTGGTCTTTGACTGAAAACCCCGGTCACCTGAGGCTATACACGGTGGACACCACCACTAATTTTCGGATGGCTCAAAATACGCTCACACAAAGGATGTTTGCCTACTATTCTGATTCCGTCTATACCCAGGGCACCGCCAAAATGGATTTCTCACAAATGAAAGAAGGAGACATTGCTGGCCTTGCCATTTTTCAGGATCCGTATGCATACATCGCAGTTAGAAAATCTGAAGGAAAAAATCTTGTCACCATGGTCAACAATGGTGTGGTGATTGACTCTGCTGAGGTCAGTGCTTCGAACATTTACTTCCGAGCTGATCCATACTATGGATCGGGAGCGGCACCGATGTATGGAGGTGCAGCAGTCCCTAATTCCGGTACAGCGCGGTTTTACTACAGCCTTGACGGAAAAGTATTTACTGCGCTAGGCGATGAACTGAACATGAAGTTTAATCTCTCGGTTTTTACTGGAAATAAGTTTTGCCTTTTTAACTACGCCACCAAAGGTTCCGGTGGCTATGTAGATTTTGACTGGTTCGAAATGCGGCCGGAGAGATTGACCTATTTAAACAAGAGCTTATTATGAAAAACTGTATCCTTATCCTCTCACTACTTTTTTGCTCCTTGGTAAGCCAAACTTTCGCCCAAAACCCATTCATCATGGATCAGTTTACCGCTGACCCTACTGCACGTGTCTTTGGTGATAGGGTGTACGTCTTTCCTTCGCACGACAGACAATGTGCCGAGGGGCAGGGACGAGGCCCGACCTGGTTTTGTATGGAAGACTATCATGTATTTTCCTCAGACGATCTGGTTAACTGGACGGATCATGGAATGATCGTGGATCAAAAGGATGTGCCATGGGCCAACAAAGAAGCATACAGCATGTGGGCACCGGATTGCATAGAGAAGGATGGAAAATACTACTTCTACTATCCGACGATAGTCGGGGATACCACCAAATACTGGCGAGGATTTGGCATAGGAGTAGCTATTTCGGATCGACCAGAGGGCCCGTACCAAATTGAATCTGAGCCCATCAGCAAGGTCCGAGGCATAGATCCCAACGTTTTTATCGATAAGGACGGGCAAGCCTACCTGTACTGGTCTTCCAGGGCGATTTTTGTGGCGAAGTTGGACGACAACATGCTCAAGCTGGCCTCCGAAGTAGATACTATTGCCAATCTCCCTACCAAGGGCTTGATCGAGGGGCCTTTCATGTTTGAGCGAAAGGGCAAGTATTATCTGACCTACCCTCATGTGGAAAACAAAACAGAACGTATTGAATATGCCATGGCGGACAGCCCCATGGGGCCATTTACCGTCACCGGAGTGATCATGGACGAATCGTCCACCGGCTGCTGGACCAACCATCACTCCATCCTTCAATTCAAAAAACAGTGGTACTTCTTTTATCACCACAACGACCTATCACCCAACTTTGATAAAAACCGGTCGATACGGGTAGATAGTTTGTCCTTCAACGAAGACGGAACCATCCAAAAAATCGAGCCTACCCTCAGAGGAGTGGGCTTAACCAATGCCTTTGGCAAAATTCAGCTGGATCGATACAGTGCGTTGAGCAAAACCGGGGCATCCATCGACCTACTGGACTCTGCCAATACCTTCCTTGGCTGGAAGACTATACTGAATGAAAAGGGGGCGTGGGTGCAATACAATGCAGTTGATTTTGGTGAGAAGAAACCCAATTCGTTGGAGCTAAGAGCCCAATCAAAAACTGGAGGAAAGATTCAAATCTTTGCTGGAAGTCCAAACGGAGAGTTGATTGCCATAATTGAAATTCCGAAAGGAGATACATGGCAAAGCATATCCATTCCTTTGAAATCTATACCCTCAGGGGTTGAAAATTTGGCTGTCGTTCTAAATGGCGAATCAGAGATAGCCATTGATTGGGTTAGATTTGATCAATGAAATTGGATATCAATTTCAAGCCCACGGAGTAAATACTCATTTTTTTCTATATTTCGATCCTCATTAAAAACCTAAACCATGTCTGAAAATACCGAACCCCAAAACTTCAAACAATTACTGGCTACGATGATTCTACCCAAGGTGGAAATCATCGGTGCAATAATACTTATCACCGGAGGCCTATTTAAAGTGTTGGGTACTGCGGGATACGGCGACTTGCTCTTAATAGGATTTACTGCTGTAGCCGTAGCACTATATTTAAAGGCTTTTCTCTACGATACCAATACATCTTCGCCGATGGACAATATTGTAAAAAAGATAGGCTTCATCTCCTGTTCAGTAGTCCTGATTGGGGCCATGTTTTCCACGCTTAGCCTTGCCGGAGGTGGAGAAATGATGCTCATTGGTTTACCTGTTTTAGCACTAGCTACAATATTCGCTGCCTATCGAATGATGTCAACGGAACAGGCCAGCTTCAAGCCGATGTTGTTTCGATTTGTCCTGGTGTTTGCCATTGGCTTGTTGGTCTTTTTTGAAATTTAGCCACCTATAAAAGCGCTCTGCGAATTCATTCCGGCTTTGCTTGATCATTAAGTCAAGCGGTTTATCCGCCCGACGAAAATGATTTACCTGTTATGATCAAGGCCGGAATCAAAAAGCCTTAATTTCTCCAACGGTTTTCTCCAATCAGCACCACAGTAGCTGAAGGAACTTCTTAATTTAAACCGATCATTCCAAATAGCGTATATTTGAGCATGCCGAAAGTAGAGACATTCGATCGGGAAGTAGTGCTGGACAAAATCACCGCGCTATTCTGGAAGCGAGGCTTCAACGGTACCTCCATGCAGGAGATCGTGGATGCCTCGGGCCTCAATCGATCCAGTCTTTACAATTCCTTTGGCGACAAATTCAAACTCTACCTTGAGTGCCTCAAGTTTTATCGAAAGAAACAGCAAGGTGAGGCAATCCCTAATCTAAAAAAGATCAATCCCCGAGCTGCACTTCGTATCTTTTATGAGGATGTACCTCGATCAATAGATAATAATATAGCCGACCGGGGCTGCCTGATCACCAACTGCACCACAGAGCTCATCAATCAAAACAAAGAGATCGATGCTTATGTGGCTGAAAGCGTAGAGGCTACCCTTGATTTTTTCCGCGAACTGATCCTGCTGGGCATCGATCAGGGCGAGTTTGCGCCGGACACCGACGTGGAAAAAACGGTCATGTATTTGTACTCTTCACTCCTGGGTCTCCGCGTCACAGCCATGCAGATTCCTTCCAAGGAGAAAATCAACGGACTGATCGACAGTGTTTTAAAAAATATTTAAAAAAATTTTGATCCTATTTGAAACGTTCGTTTCAGTATTCCCGTTAAGCAGCCTGTATTTGAAACAATCATTCCAAATAAAAAACGCATGACAAAACTTACAAACAAAGTGGCCGTGGTTACAGGGGGTAACAGCGGTATCGGACTCGCTACTGTGAAACTTTTCCTGGCCGAGGGCGCCAAAGTGGTTTTCACCGGAAGAAGGCAAGAAGCCCTGGACGAAGTATCCAAAGAGCTGAGTGGAGATTTCCTGGCCGTACGGGCTGATGCCTCAAAAATTGAGGATAACGAACACCTTATCAAAGAGGCCGTGAACAAATTCGGCAAGATCGACATCCTGTTTTTGAATGCCGGTATTGCTCCGGTGGCACCTATTAGCGATATTTCTGTTGATCACTTCAATGAAATTATGGACACGAATGTGAAAGGTCCATTTTTCACCATACAGGCAGCCATTCCTCAGCTAAACGATGGAGCCGTCATCATCACAAATACCTCGATCGTAAATCAAAAGGGATTTGAAGGATTCGGAGTGTACTCTGCCTCCAAGGCAGCGCTCAGGTCTTTGACCCGCGTATTGGCCAGTGAGCTTAGTTCCAGAAATATAAGAACTGTGAGCGTGGCTCCCGGCCCCATCGAAACTCCGATTTATAGCAAAATGGGATTACCACAAGAGCAGTTAGATGCCTTTGGTGCTTCAGTAAGCCAAAGCGTACCTCTTAAAAGATTTGGCAACCCCAACGAGATCGCTAAAACGGTACTCTTCCTTGCCTCAGACGATGCCTCGTATATCAACGGAGTAGAGTTTGAAGTGGACGGGGGATTGAGCCAGGTATAAGAAAATAGAGATTGTCAGAGTTACAGCCACCAGAACAAAGGTTTTGGTGGCTTTTTTATACTGCCTCTTTTAGATCAGGCTTTCTTTGACCTTCGAGCTCCTCGGTGAGTAATTTCATATTCTTGTATAGACCTTCTTTTAATTTCCGCAGGAAAAGTCCTTTGAATAAATATCCAAAAAAGGGTTTCACTTCGTAATGAAATTCCACCAGCACATTCGTGGCACTGTCGTCACCATCCACCACAAAATAAGTCGTTGCCTCCTTGAACCAAGGCAACTCTGTGGTTCGTTCTCCATAGACGAGCTTTCCTCTTTCTGCCTCCCTCTTGACAGTCTCAAAACCGATAGTTTTATTTCCTATCACGCAGACATGCTTTGTACCGACTCGATTGACCTGACCCTTCAGATACTTGAAAAGGTCGACACCCGTGCTCCATTTGGGACGATCATCCAAATTGGTAATCATTTCGAAAACTTCATTTTTTGGCGCCCTGATGGTAAAACTTTCCGCTAAAGGGTTGTTGGACTGCGTGCCTTTTGGCAAAGAGGGCGGTAGTTGAATTTCGGACTTTAAAAACCCTAGATCAATAGTACGATAATCGATCGGACCAAAGCCCTCATACATCGAAGCGCCATCGAGCGTTAAAGACCACCCAACATCCAAATGGCTGGAGGTTGTGCCATCCATAAGTCCACCCGTATAGAGCACATATTCATCTCCTTTCACCTCATTCTTCAGCAGTCTATGCACACGGATGACTGACTCACCAAAGGGCTTGGATTCTCCCTTTACAGAGATCCGTTCAACCTCACCAGAGTCTATGATATTCAAATCAGCCGCAAAGGAGCAGGCGCCGCATTGACACACCCGATGAGACTCATAGAGTTTCAGGTGCTCGTGAAATTTCACAAAGGTCCTCCGCACCTGGTGCAAAATCTCATCTGCGTCAGGCACTTCATCCGGCTTGTAGAAAAAAATGGCATCTCCCTCGATTTCCACCATTTCCAAACCCAACTGATTGCTATCAATGATGATCTCTAGCAGCTCGGAAATGATATGACGACTGTGTGTCACCTCTACGTTTTTCACGAAGTGGGTAAACCCTGAAATATCGGGAATGAAGAAAAAAGATTTTTTAGCCATTAATTATTGAATCTAGTAGACCTTACGAGATAGATCGCCACCGGGTTCAGCGACAAAAAGCCTCAACTCCCTAAGTCGCTGAGACCCTTGTCCGGTATTGAAAAGATCTAATTTGAAGCGGCACGAAGCGCCCCTGATGCAAAATACTCCTTGATTTTTCCGTTGAAGAAAAGAAGCAACAGGGAAACCACTGAGATCAGAATGCCCGCGTAGGCTGATGCCGGTAGTGATACCACCAAATCGAGAAAGACAATGGCTTTCAAAGCTTTCAGTTCTTTGGTAAGAATGGTCCTGACTATCCCTATGAATGTGACGATATAAGCAAGGAGAGTATACAAGATGATTTTTGGCCCCACGTCTCCTAGCTGGATGTCGTTGATTGTAAAGTAGGTAAGCAATCCAGCAGCCAGGAATATCTTAAACAAATTCAGAATAAATACGATTCGTAGCGGAATGGGCTTTTTTATTTCTTTAGTCATGATTTAGAATTTATAGATGATAATTATGCGACCGCCTTGGCCGACTTTTTTACTTTTCTAGGATGCTGTGCTCCGGTCTCCGCAAAGTGCTTCAGTTCCTGTAGCACCTCGCCAAAGCTTTTGGACAACCCGACCTTCACCAGCGGCTTCATTACTTTACCGAATGTCTTGAGCTCCGGACTGGTCTTCCATATGACTTCTGACTTTCCTTCTCCTAGTGAGACCACCTTCAATTCAAGGTTATTTTTGGACAAGGGCAATGCCGCAGGGGCGTTTCTCGGTTCGATCTCAACGGTCATCTCCCGACTTTCATGATCGATATGCGTGATTCGTTCTACTGCATACAATCCTCCAGGTTTGGGACTAAGCTCACAGATCCTCCCAGCCATAGATGCGCCTTCAACAGGATCTTCTCCAGTAATCTTATAAGAATTGTACACCGGTGACATCCACTGAGAAACCTTATCAAAGTCCTCAGACAGGAGCCTCCACACGTGCTCGGCCTCCCTCTCGATTTGAATTCTATTTATTAATTCCATGTTTCTATTTTTTAGTTCAGTTTTGTTTTAAGCCGATATAGACATGTGTCCAGTTTCGGATTTGGCGGCTAGCAGATTCGGATTGCCAAAAGGACCTCCTACCTGCTGCGCTATTTCCCAAAAAGCCAATTGAAGATTCTCGCTTGTGATAGTCTCATTCATCACTTTCTGATCGGTGATTTTGCCTAAGGCACCACCTTCCGGAGCGCCCAGCATATCTCCGTTGCTGCCAATCTTCCCTTCGAGGGCATCCGCATATTTTACAGCCCCTTTAGTGGGACTTTGCGCCAAGCCAAGAAAACCTGCAATGCCAAACGTTACCTTTTCCATAAACCACCTTTTGATGGCCGTGGCTTTCGCCAAACCGTTGGTTCCGTAGGTAAGTCCCGGTGAAAACCACAGCGTCTCGAATTCATCCCTATAGCGCTGGGACAACTGAATGCTCAACCAGGCCGACATCAACTTAGAAGCCCCGATGGCGTTCATGGTATTGAATTTCCTGGACGTACCGCCGAAAAGGTACTTTTCCAGCTCGTTCACAGAATCGAAAGCCGGTTTCTCTATCATACCGGGTATACCTCTTGCTCCCTCGCCACCTGCAAAGACCACTCTTCCGCCTTTGGCTATCAAGCCCTTTTCCTTCAGATGAGAAAGAGTAATGAAAGCACCCAGGGCATTTTGAAAGGCTGTTTTTTCGACTTGGAAACCTCTCCATCGGGTGTACTGATAGTTGTCATCAAAAATGACCCCTCCGGCCTGGAGAAAAACAATATCAAACGGAGCATGATTCGACAACTGATCCACAGACTCAGCAATGGCCGCAGGATCGTTCATATCAAACCCACCGATCGGCACCAGCCCCGGATAGTTTCTTCCCAATTCTCGAGAAATTTCGTTTTTCGCATCTTCTGCTTTCTGCTCTGATCGGGCACCCATCACGATCTTGGTGTACCCTCGGTGGAGCAAAATTTTAATTGTCTCTTTGGCCATTCCTCCGTTGGCTCCTGTCATAAATACTGATTTTTTCATTTTAACTTTGTTTTTATGATGACCGTTCGTCATATTTTGTTTAAAAAAATTTAAGTTCTTAAATGGTTTATTATTTGCGTTACAAAGACTTCCATCGGTCTGGCACTGGCTTCTGCTTTCATCCTCACCAGTGCTCCGTGCCAGCCGTTGATCACGAAGCTGCCCAGGTCTGATGCAGCAATATCGGATCGGATTTCACCAAGCTCTTGTCCTTCTTCTATGCACTGTACTATAATTGCTTCCTGGCTCGCAAAACCCTGACTAAGTACATTCCTGAAATTTTCGTTCACATCAGCCATCTCCGTTGAGAAGTTACTCATGAGACATCCGTTTTTATACTCCCAGGCGCCTTTGTACACCTCCATCGTCTGAGCGTAGAAGTTCTCAATTCTTTTCAGGGGAGTTTTGCTCTGATCCAGAAAGCCACGTCGATGTACTTCTACTCCATTGTCCGAGTATCCTTTCAACATCTCCAACCCAAACTCCTCTTTGCTAGAAAAATGATTATAAAAAGAACCCTTCGGTATTTCGATTTTATCAGTGATATCCTTGATCCCTGTAGCTGCATATCCATTCAAAAACATCAGCTCACGCCCTGCCTCGATAATGTCCTGCCGATGTATTTTTCTTTTCATATTGCAAGTATAATGACCGGTCGTCATATTTCAAAATGACAACTACGTTTTTTATAGAAAACCATAAAATGAAACGATACGAGGCGTATCGTGAGAAAGGTGAAAATCCAAGCATTAATCACAACTAGGGTAACACTAGCTCTCCCGATATTGCGTCGGACTCCTTTTTTCCAAACTTCTGAATACACGATTGAAGTGGCTTTGACTGCTAAACCCTACTTTGTAGGCAATTTGCCCGGCATTGAGTTGTGTCTCTTTGAGAAGGCGCTTGGATTCAGCAATTCTTAAACCGTTCAGATAGGTTTTGAAGTTACAGTCGTATTTGTCTTGAATGTACTTAGAAATGCGTCGGTAGTAGACACCCGTTTCCTTAGAAACAGACTCCAATGAAATATCTGCCTGGTGAAAATTTTGGTTAATGAAATTCATGAATTGTTCATGATCCTCAATTCCCTGTCCATCGATTGATTGATAAGAAACAGTGACACGAGCCGGTCGGTTCATTAGTCGCTTAGTAAAATATTTTGCTGCCACAATCAAAATTGGGGTAACCAGGCCGATAAGAAAAAGTATGAAAAACAAAGAGGAATTGTCCCTGGAAAAAACAGCAGAATACAGCGTAATCGAACTTGGCCCTTTAAAGTCAGGGTTATTAGAGGATCCCAAATTCAAATGCCTAAACTGACGCAAGTCGGGCACTATTTTTTCAGACTCAGGCACAGCATTATGATAAAACCACCAATCCGGAACGTATAAATCCTCAAGCGAGATAGTGATTTCATTGATACCGTGAGCCAATACTGCATTATGCTGAAAAACTGCCTGGGCATCGGCTGTCGAATTTTCTATTTTCTGATAAGGCAGGTAGAATGAAACTGACAAACCTCTTAGGTTTTCCACCTGAGCAACGAGACGGAGTTCATTGTATTTCGAAATATCAACCATCTCACTCCCATTGGTGCCCACAGACAATCCTACATACGGACTGGTGAATGCATCCCCCAGCTCAAAACTCACTTGATGAGAGGTATCTGTTGCCAGGCTATTTATCATTCTGGAATTTCCTCCATTCGCCCGATCATCGTACTCCGCAATGGTAAATCCTTTATTATCTGGGAAGAGCGCAAGATCCCGAAGGGTGGCATAGTAAATAGCAATTGATCCCAGGAGCAGATAAACGCAGCCCGTAACCTTCAAGGTCATTTTATAATCTCTCATATCCCAGGATTCCGCCATGCCTGTAGGGAGTTACTCTTTTGTTATCAATTATAATGAATCACACAAAGGTTATTCGCTGTGCGCCAATATCCCAAAAGTCGTCATTCATTTTCAATACAATATGTATAAAATGAAAATCAAAAAATACCCTGACCTTTTACATTACCATACCCCAGGGACTTTTTTGCAAAGACTTTGTCACTTTTTGTAAAACTTCAAAAACCCTTGAAACCTAACATTGTGAATCTGTTGCTGTAGATGGCTTCAGGAAGAACTTGTGTTGATAAGAACTAAAATTATGATCAGGAAATTGGCCCTAAGCCTGGTAGCCCTGTTGTCGCTGCTGGGTTGTGAAGAAGAAAACAAAAATAGTCTGGCTTTGAGCCGTACGGAGATAGCATTCCAAAGTGAGGGTGGAGAGGCCTCGCTGTTCATCCAAACGGACGCCCCGGAATGGAAAATCCAAAATCCCGCAGATTGGATTACGCTTTCCCCTACCAACGGCACAGAATCGAGCGCCACCATTACATTGTCTGTCGACACCAAAAAGGTCGAACCTCGCTCTGAGGTGCTCACCGTTTTGGCCGGCACGGCAGACCCAGTCAAACTGTCCGTCTCCCAGGAGGCTGCAGATTATTTGTACGACATGAGTGTCAACTACGAATTATTGGATTTCAAAAAAAATCAAAACAGCCGCGAGCTCAACATAACCACCGATGCACCTGAATGGACAATCACCTCTGATGTGGACTGGTTGCAGTTTTCACCCGCCTCCGGCTCTGGCAGCAAAACGATCACAGCCACAGCCCTGGCCAATGCCGACAGTGAAGACCGACAGGCCGTCGTTACCATCGCTGCGCCGTACGCACCTACTGCGACCATCCAGGCTTCTCAAATCGGGGAATACTTCCCTAGCTACAACACCAACCCGCTACCACCGGACGAAACCGGCATGACGAGCACAGCGATGGAACTCTCCCAACAAATGACCCTGGGCATCAACATAGGCAATACCCTAGAAGCACAGGGAGGCAGCGAGACCAGCTGGGGCAACCCTCTTATAACCAAAGAACTCATTACTGCCATGAAGGGTCATGGGTTTGACGCCATTCGTCTGCCTTGCGCATTCGACCAATACGCTAACTCTAAAACAGCCAAAATAAGAGATGAATGGCTCGATCGGGTCAAAGAGGTCGTGCAGTACTGCTTTGACAATGACCTGTACGTGATCGTCAACATCCATTGGGATGGAGGCTGGCTGGAAAACAACGTAAACCCCGGCCCCCAGGAGGAGGTCAACGCCAAGCAAAAGGCTTTTTGGGAGCAGATCGCCACGCATCTGAGGGACTTTGACGAAAGGCTGATCTTCGCCAGTGGCAACGAGCCCAACGTTCATGATGCCACACAGATGGCGGTATTGGAAACCTATCATCAGACATTTGTGAGTGCGGTACGGTCCACGGGAGGTAAAAACACCTACAGATCCTTGGTTGTTCAGGGAGCTTCTACAGACATTGGCGAGACCAGCGAATTGTTCAAGAATTTTCCAAGGGACCCTACGCCTAACAAATTGATGGCAGAGTTGCATTACTACACTCCATACCAGTTTTGCCTGATGGAGGAAGATGCCAATTGGGGTAATAGGTTCTTTTACTGGGGTGAACAAAATCACTCAACGGTCAATGCTGACAGAAATGCCACCTGGGGAGAAGAGGATGATCTGGACAGCTTGTTTCAAATCACACACAACCAGTTTGTGAAGTTTGGATATCCGGTAATATTGGGTGAGTTCGGTGCCTACAAGAGGGCGGGTATTCCGGAACCAGAGTTGCACCATGCTTCGGTTGAATACTTCAATCAATACGTAACCGAGGCATGTCTGAGAAACGGATTCATCCCATTCTACTGGGATACGGGAGGCATCATCGATCGAAGCACCGGTGCCGTGAAGGATCAGGGAGTTTTGGATGCCTTGCGACAAGGAGCCGGAAAATAGAATTCATAACCTAAAGTCTAACAAAATGAGAATATCAATCGCGGTATTGCTACTTGGAGTAGTGTGTGGAAACGCTATAGCTCAATCCCGCACCATAAAAATTAACACCAAAAAAGAAAAGGGGGCATTGGTTCCAATGTTTAACGAATGTATCGGTGCCGGCCGGGCCAATGAAGGACTGAGAGCAGACTGGCAGAAGCAGTTGAAGATGACCAAAGCGGATTGTGGGTTTAGATACATACGAATGCACGGGCTGCTGAGTGATGATATGGGTGTGTTCAAATACGACCAGGAAGGAAAACCTCAGTACAACTTTCAGTATATCGACGTACTATATGATTTTCTGCTCAGTATTGATATCAAGCCTTTTGTGGAGCTGGGATTCATGCCGCAAGCAATGGCCAGTGGTGAACAGACGATTTTTTGGTGGCGTGGCAATGTCACCCCTCCGAAGGATTATGATCAATGGCAACAGCTCATCAAGGAACTCGTCGTCCACTTTACAGAACGATACGGAGAAGACGAGGTAAAAAAGTGGTACTTCGAGGTATGGAATGAACCTAACCTTAATCCCTGGTTTTGGACAGGGACGCAGGAGGAGTATTTTAAGCTTTATAAGCATGCGGCGCTGGCGGTAAAGGAAGTAAATATTGAGTATAAAGTCGGAGGCCCCGCCACGGCCGGTGCAGCCTGGGAACCCGAGTTGATCGAATATTGTCATCAAAATGAAGTGCCCATTGACTTTATCAGCACGCATAGTTATGGAGTAACTCAGGGCTTCCTGGATGAATACGGTGGCCACGGAACCGTGCTCAACCCCATAGAACTGAGCGTAAGCAGCGACGTGATCCAATCGAGAAAGGAGATATCCGAATCGAAATACCCTGATCTCGAGCTGCATTACACGGAGTGGAGTGCGTCCTATACACCCGCAGACCCGATCCACGACAGCTATCATGAGGCGGCCTATGTTCTACAAAAAATGAAAGATGCAGGAGATGCACCACAATCTATGTCGTATTGGGTGTTTACGGATATATTCGAAGAGCCGGGGCCGAGATTCACCCCCTTCCACGGAGGTTTTGGGCTGCTCAATACCCAGGGAATTAAAAAGTCGGCATACCACGCCTATGTCATGCTGAATCAGTTAGGTGGTACCGAGCTTGAAAACCCGGATAAATCTTCGTGGACTGCTAAAGACGCAGATGGAAACGTCCAACTCTTGTTTTGGGATTTTACCTACACCCTGCCGGACTCCATAAACAATCAGGACTACTATTCGCAGGATCTTCCGGCAGCATCACTAGGAAAGGTGCAAGTGGATATAAAAGGATTGGATGCAGGTGACTATAAGTTGGAAGTTTTCCAAACCGGCTATAGGGTGAATGACCCTTATACCGCTTACATTGACATGGATAGCCCTGCACAGTTATCCAGAGAGCAAGAAGAAACACTAAAGTCTGTCAGTACAGGCAAGGAACTTACATCTGAGGTTATTTCGATTGGGAAGTCCGGAAAATTCAAAAAAGAATTTCCCATGCGGGAAAATGATGTGTTTTTAATCACGCTGACAAAACAATCCAATTAACAAAGTGAATGAGTAAGACAAAAATTCATTGAATCCACCAAGAGCATACTGAGGCACATATGTGCTCGCTTTGTCACCCTTTGGGTACTCAATTGTATTAAAACAGGCCAAACAACCATTTTTGACAATGAGCATTGACTCATTGGGACTATTATTGTATCGCTCAAATAATGTCGATGCTTCTGCGTTGCTGTTTATTGAGAGAATTAATTATAAAGAACTAGTAAAAATGAATGTGCTAAAGAAGATGAACTTTGGAATCTACCTTATCTCGTTATTTCTGTTTGGTGGTTGTGAAGATTTGAATAAAAACAGCCTGGTCGTCAGCAGGGATGAAATAAATTTTGGTAGCGAAGGAGGAGAAGCCACTCTGATACTGCAAACTGATGCGCCTGAGTGGAAAATCCAAAACCCTGCCGATTGGGTCACAGTATCCCCTACCAATGGTACCGATCCCTCAGCCAATATTACCCTGACTGTAGATACTAAAAAAGTGGAGCCCAGATCCGACGTGCTTACAGTGATTGCGGGTAATGCCGATCCCATAGAAGTTACGGTCTCTCAGGCAGCAGCAGATTTCTTGTATGACCTCAGCTTAAGCCATACCTTCTTGAGCTTCAAAAAAGGAGGAGAGTCGAGAGAGTTGAGAATCGTCACTGATGCACCGGACTGGGAAATATCTTCTACAGCAGAATGGCTGCAATTTTCACCGACGACCGGATCCGGGACCACTGATGTGACCGTTACGGCCGTTGCTAATGATGCGTCTGAAGACAGGGAAACAACAATTTCTGTCACTGCAGAACATACCCCATCTGCTTCCGTGGAAGCTACGCAAATTGGAGAGTACTATCCTGATTACAACACCAATCCGCTTCCTGCCGATGACACGGGCATGTTGACTGCTGTAGAGGTGGCTGCAGATATGAGATTGGGATGGAATATAGGTAACACTTTGGAAGCAAGCGGAGGAGAAACTGCCTGGGGCAACCCACAGGTAACAGAGCAGCTCATCCT
The DNA here is from genome assembly GCA_965222305.1 of Reichenbachiella sp. Classification (GTDB taxonomy): domain Bacteria; phylum Bacteroidota; class Bacteroidia; order Cytophagales; family Cyclobacteriaceae; genus Reichenbachiella. Next base: position 4,424,280 of record OZ244943.1, on the reverse strand, counting down.
GGCTGTGAAGGCCAATGGCTTTAACACCATAAGGATACCCTGCTCTTGGAATCAGTACCTCGATAGCCAAAACACAGCCAAAATAAAAGACGACTGGCTCGATCGTGTCAAGCAAGTGGTAGAATACTGTCTGAATAATGATCTGTATGCCATCGTCAACATTCACTGGGATGGCGGCTGGTTGGAAAACAACGTCACACCGGGTGCGGAAGAAGAGGTAACTGCCAAGCAAATCGCTTTCTGGCAGCAAATCGCCACACACTTGAGAGATTTTGATGGTCGACTTCTCTTCGCCAGTGCCAACGAGCCTCATGTCGAAGATTCTGAACAAATGACTGTGCTCAACAATTATCACCAGGCATTCATCGATGCGGTACGTGCCACAGGAGGCAAAAATGCTAATAGAGTACTGATCGTTCAGGGGCCTTCTACAGACATTGAAAAAACCAATGAACTCTGGACGACGTTGCCACGTGATCCTGTACCAGGCCGAATGATGTCAGAGGTACACTTCTACCCCTATCAGTTTACACTGATGACAGAAGATGCCAACTGGGGCAAAATGTTCTACTACTGGGGAGAAGGCAATCATTCTGCAACTGATACTGACAGAAACCCCACTTGGGGAGAGGAAGACTTTGTAGACGATATGATGGGACGAATGAATGTACAATTCGTACAAAAAGGAATCCCTGTACTGCTCGGTGAGTTCGGTGCAATCAGACGAAACAACCTGACGGGCGATCAGTTGGAACTGCATTTGAAATCCAGGGCATATTACCTGGAGTATGTGACCCGAACGGCCCTTGCCAACGGAGTAATTCCTGTGTATTGGGACAACGGCGGATCAGATTTTGCCCTATTCAACAGAAACAGCAATACAGTCTCGGATCAGCAAGCGCTTGATGGGTTGATCAAGGGCGCCACAGAATAAACAGTTAAGATTCATATTGATAGGCCGATTCTGATGTTTCAGGATCGGCTTTTTTTATCTTGCTGATAAATCATCCAAATGCCTGTCAAGTGAACCGATTCGTCCTATTTATTTTATTTCTCTTTACTGTCCTGTGCACCTCGCGGACAGCATATGCCCAGCAAGGGGAACAGACAATCGCTGTCCACCCAAATCCATTTTTTGAGTCGGTTTCTATTGATGTTACGTTGGGTCATGGGGATTCGCTGGAATTTAACCTCTTTGCCTTGAGTGGTCTTTCATTGGCGAGTTTAGACACGCGAGTGTTTGTTGAATCCGAAACCATAGATTTTTCCCTTGATAATCTTGGGCAAGGCGTTTATCTCACTTCACTGCTCATAGACACTGCAAAGCACAGCAACAGATTATTTAAAAATCAAACGTCCACTGAAACGACGCTGACCCTCAGTGTCCATGTTGTCCCTCGAGATATCGATCAACTGGTACTCTACCCCAATCCGTCCAATTCGGTAATCCATTATGACCTTAAGACAATGCAGCCTACGGCAGAAATCTCCCTTTTGGATTTGAATGGAAAAATCCTGTTGAGCCATACCGTTCAGATGGAATCGGTGGTTTTCAACGAATCACTTGATATATCCGGCTTGCCCGGTGGAATTTACCTGCTGCGGGTAACCACAAGCAATGGGACTACAACCAGGCGATCTCAAAAAGGGAATCAATAGACTTAAATTCCAGGTGTTTTTTCGAAGCAGGCTCCCTTAAATAACTCATTGCTGATATAGATCAGTCATCGGGTTGTTTTCAACTCATTCTATCGAAGCAGGAATCAAGCTACTTTCGCTCCCGTTACCAATCCGGGATTCATGCAAGGCAGGCTAAAAACCTTTATTATTTATTTTATGTTTCTTGGCTTACCCATCGGCAAGGCCAATTCGGAAACAACCGGGGATCATCATATACCCAACCCACAGGTGTCCTTTGCACAGGACGTAATGCCGATCATCCAGAGCAAGTGCGCGCTCAATGAATGCCATGGCAACAGACTCGTACCATTTTTGGTGTCCTACAAAAAAATAAAAAAGTACGCTCCACGAATAAAAGAACGGATCACCCACTCCACAATGCCTATGCCTCCCGTAGAAGCGAACAAAAAGCTGACCCCCCAGGAAATAGAATTAATCTTACAATGGATCGATGAAGGAAGCCCTGAAAACTAGACATATTGGGTCGCTGATCATAGCAGGACTCCTTTTCTTGCTGGCCAACTGTACCTCAACCAGCATGGAAGAGCTACTCCACGAATACAACGAATCGGACAGCCTGGCCAATCGCATTCCAACACTCAGCATCACCTCGCCTCTGCCGGGCGACACGGTCGAGTCACCTCTGGTAGTGCAGTACCAGTCAACTCACTGGCCAATCGAGGAAGGAATCACCTATCTCCAATATTTTGTGAATGAGGAAAACCGGGGGGCGATCTACAATTCCTCAGAATATGTGATCAGTGAGTTGGATACAGGCACACAAGTTATTCGGCTACAGCTCGTCAGGGAGAGTACCGGGCCTGTCGAGGTTATGGACGAGGTACATGTCTATGTCAAACCGACTGAGGGAGAAAAATATCTGTTGACCATCGATAAAGGCGTTGGATCGGGAAGTTATGAAGAGGGAGCTCGTGTCGAGATTCAGGCAGATGCTCCATCGGCCGGTTATCAGTTTGATCAGTGGACAGGAGATGTCCAGTATTTGGATGATGCCTTTGAGTCGACCACCATGCTCACCATGCCGGCGCAGGGTTTGAACCTGACCGCTACATACAAAGAGTACCTGATCAGCTACACCACGGACATCATGCCCATACTCACCGATAACTGTAGCGCATGCCACCCCACCCTCTATGAGCCTTATTTTTTCACCTGCGAGGATTTTAGGCTCAATTCCGATTGGATCGAAAACCGGATCACCAACCCTGACAATCCCATGCCTCCTACCGGTCTGATGGCCCAGGAGGATATTGATCTGATCTTGAAGTATATCGAGCAAGGCCAAACCTGTGAATGATGATGAAAAAGCTTACAACCATTTTTATACTGTCTCTGCTCTGGGTTCATGCCTACGGTCAAAAGAATGACAGCACAACAGTCTTTGCACAGCAAACCTTCAATTCACCGCTGGGGTTCAACTACCAATCTGCCGAAACCCAAAATAAGAGCACCCTGGCTTTTTACCTGGGTCACCGTTTTGGGCAGGTGAGCAGTGGCTATTATGACTTTTTCGGCCTGGACGAATTCTCCAGTTGGAGGCTGGGATTTGACTATGGGATCACAAAAGATCTGACTGTAGGCATCGGTCGCAGCAGCCTTGACAAATACCACGATGGCCATCTCAAATACAAAGTGCTGAAGCAAAGCACCGGCAAGAAAAATATGCCCATTACACTGACAGTCCTGGGGGGCGTAGGGATCAATGCCGTCCAATACGAAGATGAACGGCAGGATGCCATTGAATTCAAACACCGCATGAGCTATTCACTTTCCTTGTTCGTGGCACGTCAGTTTAGCCCCGCTCTCAGCGCACAGCTGAGCCCGGTTCTGATCCATCAAAACGCCACTCAGATGGCGGAACAAAACAACACCTCACTCGCGCTTGGAGGACTCGTCAAATGGAAGGTGAGCCGGGTCACTTCCGTCGTGACCGAATACATGCACAACCTGTCCTATGATATCGAAGGGGAGAATTACTTTGGCAGCATAGCCGTCGGAGTAGATTTCAGCACGTTTAGCCACAATTTTTCATTGTTTCTCACCAACAACGTGTACATGGTAGACAGCCAGTCCATCCCGCGAAATCATGGCAATTTCTTTGGGAACGAAATTCATATTGGATTTAATATTTCGAGGAGGTTTATTTTGTAGGCTATTTTTACAGAAAACATAGCTCATGCTTCTGAAATCAACCCGATTATACCTCTTTGTCTACGTAACTGCATTTTTAACCGCTTGCAGTACCGCCGAACAGGATCATGCCGAATTGTACCCAATGCCGGGACAAACCGACATCAGCCCCGACACCCACCTCAAAATTCACTTTGACAGCCCACCAGGCATTGGCACACAGGGAAAGATCAGAGTATATGATAGTGAGAATGACACATTGGTTGATGTACTGGATATGAGCATACCTGCCGGCCCGACCGAGCGACGAAGAAACCCGGATGCTATTTACACTCCGATGCCTTATGTGTACGACACAGGCATGCTCACCAATGCCAACACCAAACCCGGTACTCCTTCAGGAGTGGCCCTGGCCAATTCTGATACTTTTCAGTTGACAATCATTGGGGGTTTTACCGATGCTTTTCATTTCTACCCGGTCATTGTACATGAAAACACAGCGACCATTTGCCTCCATCACAACCTGCTCCGCTATGACAAAACCTACTATGTACAGATAGACAGTGGTGTACTCAATTCTGCCGATGGGTCGTTTATTGGGATTCAGGACAAAAGTTGGAGCTTCTCGACACGGGCTAAAGCACCCGATCTTTCGTCAGGCAGGCTTGTAGTGGATCACACAGGCAATGGGGATTTTAGCACTCTGCAGGGCGCATTGGATTATGTACCTGAGTTTAGTGAGGACACGATTGAGATTCACATCAAAAACGGCACATATGAAGAGCTTATCTACTTCCGGAACAAATCCAACCTGATCATCACCGGGGAAAACAGGGACAGTGTCATGATCCAGTATGCCAACAACGAAGTGTTCAACCCACACCCCTGGGACATCAAGACCAACGAATGGCCGGGCACCTTTCCCTCCCGCCGGGCAGCCTTTGCCGTTGACAATTGTAGCAATGTGCAACTGAGAAACCTCACCGTAAAAACTCTGCTCAAAGGCCAGGCAGAAGGCCTCCTGATCAATGGGGACAAAATACTCGTCAAAGACGTCAGCATCTATGGTGACGGGGACGCGCTCCAAACCAACGGCAGGGCGTATTTTGAAAATGTATCGATAGACGGTGGGGGCGATATGATCCTTGGGAGAGGGCCAGCCTTTTTCAAAAACTGTGATTTTGTTTCACCCGGGCCTTTTATGTGGATACGAAACACACAGGCCAACCACGGAAACATATTTGTTAATTGTAGCTTCACAGGCACCCGTCCAAGTGGTGCGGATTTGGCCCGCGCACCGGAAAACAAAGGATACACTTACCCCTATGCCGAAGCTGTTTTACTCAACTGCCAACTGGAAAACATCAGAGATGAAGGCTGGGGGCCGGTCGGTGGTAATCTGGAAAACCTACACTACTGGGAATATAACAGCACGAACATCAAAGATGGCAAGCCAGCAGATGTCTCTAAAAGGAAAGACTATTCTCGGCAACTTACTTTAGAAGATGATGAGAAGTTGATCAAGGACTATTCCGATCCCTCGTTTGTTCTTGAGGGATGGACACCGAATTTGGATTAATACCCTAGACAGATCTGGCACAGTGTGAATTTTGAGAACAATTCGCCAGCCAGGTAAGTAAACGTCTTACCTATTCTCCTCAATCCATTGATCTATTCTTTCCTCCAAGACGCTCAACGGAATGGTACCTGACTCAAGAACTGTATTGTGAAAGTCGATGATGTCAAATCTATCTCCCAGCTGATCTTCGGCCCTTTTCCTCAATTCAAGAATTTTTAGCTGCCCGATCTTATAGGACAAAGCCTGACCTGGAATGGACATATATCTTTCTACCTCTGAAATAATCTCGGATTCCTCTAATGGCTCGTTTTCCATAGCGAAATTTATGGCGTCCTCTCTCGACCACCCTTTTGCATGTATCCCTACGTCCAGTACCAGGCGAAGTGCACGATGCATGTCCCAGGTCAAAGCTCCCAGGTACTGGTATTCATCCTGATACAAACCCAATTCTTTCCCCAGTGTCTCCGCATACAACCCCCACCCTTCCGTGTAGGCATTGTAGTTGACATATTTTCTAAATTCAGGTACGCCATCGTTTTCAATTTGCAGGGATAGTTGAAAATGATGCCCGGGGATGGCCTCATGCAAAAAACCATTTTCATCGGACATGATATTGTAGTTCCTGACATCCGGAATCGGCACGTAAAACACACCTGGTCTCGAACCGTCCGGTGTCCCGGGCTGATAGCTCATGCTGACCGACTTTTCTCTAAAGGCCTCCACACGCCTGATTTCAAAGGCGGTTTTGGGATTCACATTGAATAGCTTTTTTAAGTGTGGTTTCATCCTTTCGTGAATGGCTTCAAAACTATCCAGAACCTGCTGTGGATCAGTATAGGGTTTCAGTTCCTTCTTGTTCTTTACATATTCAAAAAAAGAACTCAAATCACCTTCAAACCCCACCTGTTTCTTGACCTGCTCCATTTCCAGTCTTATGCGCTTTACCTCGGACTGTCCAATCTCAAATATCTCGTCAGCCGTCATATCCGTGGTGGTGTGAGACCGAATCAGCCTTTGGTATTCCTCTTTTCCTTTTGGCAGTTCGCCAATCCCTGAGGTCTCACGGCTGGCGGGCAAGTAGACATCTCGTGTGAAATCCAATAACGTCTGAAACTTTTTGATCATTCGCTCCCCTGTCACCTTATACGCCGCCATCAATCGCTCCTGGTCCTCAGTAGAAACACTGTCCGGGAAATTTTTAATGGGAGTATAAACGACATTTTCCTCTACCGGTAGTGTGGTGAAATTTTCGATTTGCGGGATTACTTTTTCCATGATCGACCTGGGACGTACGTATCCCAGTTCTATTCCCTGCTCCATTTTCACAATGACCGTGTCAATCATTTCAGCAAAGACATCCATTCGAGCCA